>CAYUSL010000016.1:0-28615 GCA_964447125.1 uncultured bacterium
TTCTTCTACGAGCGCCTCGCCGAGCTCCAGATGCCGTTCGGCGGCTTCGTCGTGAACATGGTCCACGAGCCGTTCGATCACGGCAAGCGAATCGCGACGGCGGTGGAGCGGCTGCGCACCAACCCAAGAAGCACCAAGGCCGACACGGCGCCCGGGCTGCAGCTCCTCAAGGCGCTGGCCCAGACGTATCGCGATCACGAGGCACTCGCCGAACGCGAGTCGCTCTATCTCGACGACCTCAAGGGCCGCGTCGGGCGCCGCAATTTGCCGATCTTTCGGGTGCCGTTCTTCGACGACGACGTCCACGACCTCGCCGGGCTCAAGACCGTCGCCGATCGGCTCTTCCGCCCCGAATCGTGAGCGGTGGCGGCGCGTCGGGGCTCCGTGCTCGCGCTGCGTCGCCTACCACTGCGACGCGAATCCGCCTTCGGCGTCGGCCTGCGCTGGCCCGGGCTCGTGGTGGCCTGGCTCGTCTTCGCCAGCGTGGCCGCGGCTGCTGCGCCGGCGGCACCGTCCGCGCCGCCTGCCGGACTACGCGAGCGTTGCGTCGACTGTCACGCGGTGCTCGCCCGTGGCCTCGGCCTGGCCCACGATCCGGCGGTGATCGGCTGTGTTTTGTGCCATCTCGGCGATCCCGCCGCCTCCGCGAAGACTGCGGCCCACGCAGGGATGATCGCGTGGCCGGGCTCGGATCTCGCGAGCGCTGGGGCGCCCTGCGCGCGTTGCCATGCCGAGGCGTATGCACGCGTCGTGAGCTCGCTGATGACCACCAACGGCGGCCTGGTCGCGGTGAATCGGTTCGTCTTCGGTGAGGCCGAGACACCCGACGACGGTGCGCGCGCGCACATCACCGCACTCGATTCGACGCGCGCCGCGGATCGCCACGCTGCCGAGCTCTGTTCCACGTGCCATCTCGGCGCGCCCAAGGCTGCGCCGGGCCTCGTCGATCCGGCCTCGCGGCGCGGCGGTGGTTGCCTCGCATGCCACCTGCGACCCAAGGCGGGCGATACCCATCCGGCCATCGATCTCGCCATCGACGACGACGCGTGCTTCGGCTGTCATTCGCGCTCGGGGCGGATCTCGCTCAGCTACGCAGGCTGGGAGGAGCTCGATGCGGTGCGTGCGACGCATCCCGTCGCGGCGGGTCGAACGCGACGCGTCCTTCCCGACGGGCGGGTGCTCGAATCGATGCCGCCCGACCTTCATCACGAGGCGGGGCTCGGCTGTGTCGACTGCCACACACTCGACGACGTGATGGGTGATTTGCGCGTGCACGCGCACCAAGAGGACGCGGTGCGCGCTCGTTGCCTCGATTGCCACGTCGACACCGCGGACGGTCGCGTGCCCGTGGCGCGGGTGCGGAGCTTCGATGTCCTCGATCGCGCGAGCCAGGTCGTGGCACGCGCTCGCTGGGGCGACGCCGCGCGTGAACATCGGTACGTGGCCGGTGTCGAGGGCGGCGTGCTGCTGAACGCGAGGATTCGTCCCGACGGTCGCCTCGACGTGCGTGCCAAGCGCGGCCCGCGCCTGCGACCGGCGCGGCCGACGCCACTCGCGTTCCCCCACGGGGGTGACCATGCTCGCCTCGCGTGCGAGGCCTGCCATACCAGGGCGGCGCCGCGCTGCCTCGGCTGCCACACACGAGCGACCCGCGATCCGAGCGGTGACGAGTCGTGGGAAGAGGACGGGTGGAGCTTCGCCGCCGACGAACCTACACTCGGTGTCGACGGACGCGGTCGCGTCACCACCTTCGTTCCAGGCATGATTCTCACGCTCGAGCACGACGGACGACGGATCGAGCGGCGCTTGTTCGCGCCGCTCGCGGCCCACCAGACGGGCCATCGCGCCCGCACTTGCGCGAGCTGCCACCGTTCGGCGCGCGCGCTCGGGTTCGGCGGTGGTGTGCTCGTCTTCGACGGCGAAGACGTGCGCTTCGAGCCGCGTGCGGCGCTCGCCTCCGAGGGCCTTCCCATCGACGCGTGGACGCGCTTTCTGGCCGATCCGCCGCAATCGCCGGTGTCGACGCGCACGGGCGCGCGGCCCTTCGACGCGAGCGAGCAACGGCGCATCCTGCGCGTTGGGGCGTGTCTGGCATGTCACGACGGCCAGAGCGACATCTATCGCGACTTCGCCACGTCCGTGCGCACGCGCACGCCGGCTTGTCGAAAGGTCGGACGGGCGGAATGACAAAGCGGAACGGGGGAGCCGTCGGATGACGAAGCGAGCTCGACGGGCCGCGCGCGTGGAGCGCGGCGTGGTCGATGCGCCCCCCGCCGCGCCCACGCCGCCGGTGAGGGCCGCCACCGCATCGCTCGGCTCGAGCGAGCTCGACGATCTCGCGCTCCGGGCGGCGATCGACGGAGTCAGCTCGGCATTCGCCTCGCTGGGGCGCGTGTTCTTCTGCGTCGATGCCGCGTTTCGCGTGATCCACGTGTCGACAGCGCTCGACCGAGTCATTCGGCCGGGCGCCTCCCTTCGAGCGACCGGCCGGGATCTGTCCGAGCTCTTGGGCAGCGAGCTCTTCGGCGAGTCCGGCACGCTGCGCCAGTTGTTGCGGGCCGGCGAGCGGCGCGAAGGCTGGCGCGCCATGCTCACCGTGCCCGAGGCCGAGCCGCGACTGGTCTCGGTCACCGCCGCACCGTTCGGTCCCGAGCCTGGCGCGGTCTGCGATCCGCGCGTCGCGTACGTGGTGGTTCTTCGTCCCGCCGAGGAAGAGCACGTGCACGAGGCGCGCACGCCTCTCCCCGGGCTCATCGGTCGTTCTGCGGCCATGGAGCGGATCTTCCGGCTCATCGAGAACCTGGAGCAGAGCGAAGCCACGGTGTTGCTCACCGGCGAGAGCGGCACGGGCAAAGAGGTGGTGGCGCGCGCGATCCATGCGCATTCGCCGTGCCGCGGTGGACCGTTCGTGGCGGTGAACTGTGGCGCGCTTCCCGGCGAGCTCTTGGAAAGCGAGCTCTTCGGTCACGTCCGCGGCGCTTTCACCGGCGCGGTCCGCGACCGAGTGGGGCGCTTCGATCTCGCGGCGGGCGGCTCGCTCTTCCTCGACGAGGTCGGCGATCTGCCGCTCCCACTCCAGGTGAAGCTCTTGCGCGTGTTGCAGGAGCGCACCTTCGAGCGTGTGGGAGAGAGCCGCTCGCGGACCACCAACGCGCGCATCCTCGCCGCTACCAACGTCGAGCTGAAGCGGGCGGTCGCCGAAGGTCGTTTTCGCGAGGATCTCTACTACCGCCTGCGGGTGGTGCCGATCGAGATCCCGCCCCTTCGCGAGCGCCGCGAGGACATCTCGCCGCTTGCGACCACACTCTTGGCGCGGGTGGGCGCACGCCACGGCCGTGCGCTCAGGCTCTCGCCGGACGTGCTGCGGGCGCTCTTGGCGTATCCATGGCCCGGGAACGTGCGCGAGCTGGAGAATGCTCTCGAATACGCCGTGGCGGTGTGCAAGGGGCAGACGATCGGGCCCGAGGATTTGCCCGCCGAGGTCGCCGTGGGGCGACCATCGGGAAGCACGCCACCGCCGATCACGACGGTGCGGGGGCGTCGCGACGCAGCCGTGGGCGCGGTTGGCGCGACGCCGCGGGGCTCTCTTCCGGACGCGGATCGATTGCGCGAAGTCCTGGCGGCACACCAGTGGCGCCGCGCGGACGCCGCACGCGCATTGGGTTTGAGCCGCACTACGCTCTGGCGCCGCATGCGTGAGGTGGGGCTGGCTTGAAACGAGTGTTTCAAGATGGAAACATTGCGTTGCAACTGAATGTTGCGCTTGGGACCCCAGGATTCTGTAACTAGCGGATATTGCTGACGGCGACGGTCAGCTCGAGCCGGCACGCGATGTGCTCTTCCTCCGTCGGGAACGCGACGGGAGGAAGGCCATGGGGGCGCGTGTCACCGATCAGCTTTCACGGCGACGATTCCTCGAGATCGGCGGCGCCAGCCTGAGCGCCGCGGCGGCGCTGGGCGCTGCCGAGAGCTGGCTGCCCGCAGCACGCGCTGCACTCGCCAGCGGCGAGCGGGGCGTGCGCACCGTCCCCACGTTCTGTGACGTGTGCTTCTGGAAGTGCAACGCCATCGCCTCGGTGCGCGACGGCGCGCTCTGGAAGATCGAGGGCAACCCCGACGATCCACTGTCACGCGGTCGGCTCTGCCCGCGCGGCACGGGTGGTGTCGGCGCGCACTTCGATCCCGATCGACTGCGCGCGCCGCTTCTGCGCCGCGGCGACCGCGGCGCCGAACGCTGGGCCGAGGTCACCTGGGACGAAGCGCTCGGCTACGTCGCCGACAAGCTCCAGAAGATCAGGGCCGAGCATGGCCCGGAGGCCGTGGCGCTCTTCAGTCACGGCATCGGCGGCACGTTCCTCAAGCACACGCTCAAGGCCTACGGCACGCCCAACGTGGCGGCGCCGTCGTTCGCGCAGTGTCGCGGCCCGCGCGACGTGGGCTTCGAGCTCACCTTTGGCGAGGGGGTGGGCTCGCCGGAGCGCACCGACATCCGGAATGCGCGCTGCTTGGTGCTGATCGGCTCGCACCTGGGCGAGAACATGCACAACACCCAGGTGCAGGAGTTCGCGGACGCCGTCGGTAGCGGCGCCAGCATCATCGTCGTCGATCCGCGTTTCTCGGTGGCGGCGAGCAAGGCGAAGCATTACTTGCCCATCCAGCCCGGTACGGATCTCGCGCTGTTGTTGGCGTGGATGAACGTGCTGGTGACCGAGAAACGCTACGACGCCGACTACCTGGCGCAGCACGCGTACGGCTTCGATGCGTTCGCTGCCTCGATCGCGCGCTACACGCCCGAGTGGGCGTACCCGGAAACGGGCATCGAGCCCGCGACGATCCGTGAGACGGCGCGCGAGATGGCGCGCCATCGCCCCGCGACGCTCGTGCACCCGGGACGCCACGCCACCTGGTACGGCGACGACGCACAACGCGGCCGTGCCGTGGCGATCCTGAACGCGCTCCTCGGAAGTTGGGGGCGCAAAGGCGGCTTTTTCGTCCCCGCCAGCATGGACGTGCCCGGTTATCCGTACCCGCCATATCCGAAGTCTACGAAGGGCAAGGTCGACAACCCCGGGAAGAAATACCCGTTCGCCAGCGAGGCGATCACCACCGGCATCCGCGACGCGACGCTCACCGACCAGCCGTATCCGATCCGCGGCTGGTTCGTGTACGCGACCAACCTCATTCACGCGCTCCCCAACGAGGCGGAGACCGTCCGCGCCATCCAGAAGCTCGATCTGCTGGTGGTGGTGGATGTGATCGGCAGCGAGATCGCAGGTTGGGCGGACGTGGTGCTGCCCGAGGCCACGTATCTGGAGCGCCACGACGAGCTCAACGTCGAGCTCTTCCGCGAGCCGTTCGTGGCGCTGCGCCAGCCGGTGGTCGAGCCACCGGCGAATCAGAAGCCCAATTGGTGGATCGCGCGCGAGCTGGCGCGAAAGCTCGGTCTCGAGGCCTATTACCCCTGGAAGACGATCGAGGAATACCTCGAGCACCGCGTGAGCAAGGCCGGGCTCGACTTCGCCGAGCTGAAAGCCAGAGGCGTGATCCGCGGTAAGCCGGTGCCGGTCTATTTCGAGGACGGCGTGGCACCATCGTTCGCCACCCCGAGCGGCAAGATCGAGCTCTGGTCGCAGCAGCTCGCCGACCACGGCTTCGATCCGGTCCCCAAGTACACGCGGCCCGCACCGGCGCCCGCCGGCTCGTTCCGGTTGCTCTTCGGCCGGGCGCCCGTGCACTCGTTCAGCCGCACCCAGACCAATCCGGTGCTGATGCAGGCGATGGGCGAGAACGACGTGTGGGTGAACGCGAGCGTTGCGCGACGCCTCGAGCTACGCACCGGCGATCGGGTGCGGCTGCGCAATCAGGACGGCGTGCTCAGCGATCCCGTGAAGGTGCGTGCCACCGAGGCCATTCGCGGCGATTGTGTCTACCTGGTCCACGGCTTCGGCCACACCTCGAAGATGTTGCGCCGCGCATTGGGCCATGGCGCTAGCGATGCGGGGCTCGTCACGCGCTACCAGACCGATCCGCTCATGGGCGGCACGGGCATGAACGTGAACTTCGTCCGCTTCGAGAGAGAGGCCTGAGCCATGGCTCGTCTCGGCATGGTCATCGACACCCGCCGTTGCGTCGGCTGCATGGACTGCGTGGTCGCGTGCAAGACCGAGAACGCGACGCCGGAAGACATGCACCGCGACTGGATCGCGACCCGCCTCACGGGCACGTTCCCCACGCTCGCGCTCACCATCCAGTCGGAGCGCTGCAATCACTGCGATCGTCCGCCGTGCGTCGCCTGCTGCCCGACCGGCGCGAGCCACGTTCACGATTGGGGTGGCGTGGTCCTCGTCGCCCACGACGAGTGCATCGGCTGCAAGGCGTGCGTGGCGTCCTGCCCGTACGACGCCCGCTACATCCACCCCGAGGGCTACGCCGACAAATGCACGTTCTGCATCCACCGCGTGGAGCAGGGGCTCGATCCAGCCTGCGTGTCGGTGTGCCCGACCCATTGCATGCACTTCGGCGATCTCGACGATCCCGGGTCGGAGGTGAGCCGGTTGCTCGCGTCACGCGAGCATCACGCGGTGATGCCGGAAGCCGGGACGGAGCCGCGGATCTTCTACCTCGGGTGATGCCATGGCCGAGCCTTACGTCGAGCACTACGTCACGGCCCACAGCGCGCTCGTCGAGCCGCATCTGACGGCGTGGGGATGGGAGATCCCCGTCTACCTCTTCCTGGGTGGCTTCACCGCGGGAATCCTGGTGCTCTCGGGGGCTGCGATCTCGACGGGACGTGCCTCGCCGCGCACCGCACGCGGGCTTGGCCTCGGCTCGAGCGCGCTCTTCACGCTCGGCCTGGCGCTCATCTCGCTCGGCATGGGCGCGCTCTTCCTCGATCTCGAGCACAAGCCGTACGTGTGGCGGCTCTACACGACGTTCGAGCCGCGCTCGCCGATGTCGTGGGGGGCGTGGATCCTGTTGCTCGTCTATCCGGTGCTGGCGCTGGGAGCGCTGCTCGGGGCGCCGCGCGCGTGGCTGGATCGGGTGCCGGTAGCGCGCGGTCTCGTGGACGCCTTGGCGGCGAGCCGCTCGGCGATGGGTGCCTTCGCAGGCGTCGCCGTCGCGGTCGGAGTCGGTCTCGGGATCTACACCGGGATCCTGCTCTCGTCGCTCGGTGCCCGGCCGCTCTGGTCGAGTGCCCTCCTGGGGCCGCTTTTCCTCGCATCGGGTCTCTCGAGCAGTGCTGCGTTCAGTCATTGGGTCTCGCCACGCGCCGAGGAACGCGAGTCGATGGCGCGCATCGACAACCTCTTTCTGGCCACCGAGCTGGTGCTGGTGGCGCTCTTCCTCATCGGGCTCACGACGTCCGGCGCGGCGCACGCGGCTGCGGCGGCGCTCGTTCTCGGCGGGCCGTTCACCGCGGTCTTCTGGGTGGGAGTCGTGGGCCTTGGGATCGTGGTGCCGCTGGTGATCCAGAGCCTGGCGGTCGCACATCGAGTGGCACACACGCCGATCGCTCCGATTCTGGTGATGGGCGGCGGTCTCGCGCTGCGATTCGTGATCGTGCTCGCTGGTCAGGCGAGTCACTGGCCCGCGGGCTGACGCGAGGGAGGATCGAGCATGGAAGCGACACTCGTTCACTCGGAGGTTGCGGCGGGGGAGCGAAGCGCTGCATTCGCCGACGCGCACGACGTCGGCGCGGCGCGTCCCTACATGAACCCGTATCTCGCGGGCATCGGCCTCGGACTGGTGCTGCTCTCGGCCTTCGTGCTCGTGGGCCGTGGGCTCGGAGCCTCGGGTGCGGTGACGGCGACGGTGGCGTGGCTCGCGTCGCTGGTGGCGCCCTCGGCGGCGGAAGCGAACGGCTTCCTCGGGCCGTATCTCGTCGCCGGCCACCCGCTTCAGTCGTGGCTGGTGTTCGAAGTGCTGGGTGTCGCGACTGGGGCGGTGATCTCCGGTCTGCTCGCGCGTCGCGTCCTCGTCACCGTGGAACGCGGCCCGCGCATCTCGGTGCGCGGACGGCTCGCGCTCGCGTTCGTCGGGGGTGCCCTGATGGCCGTCGGCGCTCACCTCGCTCGCGGCTGCACCAGCGGGCAAGCGTTGAGCGGCGGCGCGCTGCTCAATCTCGGAAGCTGGGCCTTCATGCTCTGCGTTTTCGCAGGTGCGTATGCCGGTGCGTGGTTTCTGAGGAGGGAATGGCGATGAACGCGCCACTGCTCAAGTACGGGCTCTTCGGTGAGCAGACCAGCTTCGTGCTGGCGTTCGTGATCGGGATCGGCTTCGGCTTCTTTCTCGAGCGCGCGGGATTCGGCAGCGCGAAGAAGCTCGTGTCGCAGTTCTATTTGAACGATCTGGCGGTCTTCAAAGTGATGTTCACGGCGATCGTCACCGCCATGCTCGGCGTCACGTATCTGGCGTGGAGTGGCTACCTGGACCTGTCGCTCGTCTACCTCGTGCCCACGTTCTGGATCGCACAGATCGTCGGTGGGCTGATCCTCGGGCTGGGGTTCGTCGTGGGTGGCTACTGTCCCGGTACGTCGGTGGTCTCGGCGGCGACGGGCCGCATCGACGGCCTGGCGTTCGTTGCCGGTGTGTTCGCCGGGACGGTGGGTTTCGCGCTGGCCTTCCGCTGGCTCGAGCGACTCTTCAACGCGGGCTCGCTCGGCACCGTGACCATCCCGCAGGCGACGGGACTTCCCTACGGGCTGGTGGTGTTCGCCGTGGTGTCGATGGCGCTGGGCGGGTTCGTTGGCGCTGGGGCCATCGAGCGGCGCTTCGGGGCAGACCGGGGTGGGTCATGAAAGGCCCGCGCGACTGGACGCTCGAGCAGAAGCTCGCGTTGGTGGCACTCGTCCTCGGCGCGGGGGCACTCTTCGCGACCACGACGCGAGGTTCGAGAATCGCACTCCATCGCGCCGAGCTGGCGCGGATCGTCGCCCGCGGCGAAGACCACGTCAGCGCGCCCACGCTGGGGTCCTGGATCATCGAGGGACGAAGCGACTACCGCCTGGTCGACGTGCGGGATGCGGCCGCGTTCGCCGCGTATCACATCCCGGGGGCGGAGAACCTGCCGTTGACGGAGCTCATCCGGGGCTCGCTGCCGCGCAACGAGAAGCTCGTGCTCTACGGCGATGGCGAGGCGCACGCGACGCAGGCGTGGATGTTGCTCGTCGCCGATGGCTATGCCGGCGTGACGACGCTCAGCGGTGGGATCGATGCGTGGCGGAGCGAGGTGCTTCACCCGCTCGCGCCATCGTCCGATGCACCGGAGGAGCAAGCGCGATTCGAGCGCGCTGCGAGCGTCGCCCGTCATTTCGGTGGTGCGCCACGGATGCGCGACGCCGCGGCCGCGAGCCCGGACGCGGTGCCCTTCGCCGAGCCCACCCCGAGCGTCGAAGCGACGCCAGTCGCAGTGCCGCCGGCGCCGAGCGCGTCACCGGCTGCGCCGGTGGCGCCGAAGAAGAAAAAGGAAGGTTGCTGATCCGTTCGACACGGCACGCCGTGTCGCGGGGAGGTCTCCGCCATGTTGGGTACACGTCACGCACAGGCATTCCACGTGAGGACGAGCCCGGTTCGGGCGTTCGTGTTTCCATTCCTCCTCGGGCTCGCGGCCATCGCCACCCCGGCGTGGTCGCAGAGTGGTCACGTGCTGGAAGCGATCGGCCCCGTGAACGTCTCGATGGGCGGCGCCGGGACGGCGGCGCCACTCGATACCATCGGCGCCTTGCAGTGGAATCCCGCGTCGATCGTGTCGTTCCCGCACTCGCGGGTGAGCGCCTCGTTCGAGGCGTTCGCGCCCACGACCCACCTGGAATCGAAGGTGGAGAAGGGGGCCTTCTTCGGGTTCTTCCCAGGTCACGAGCTCACGGGCCGCACCAAGAGCGATACCGACCTGCTGCCGATCCCGAGCTTCGGCACCGTGCATCATCTTCCGGGATCGAACTGGGCGTTCGGCGTGGGCGCGATCGGCATCGGTGGCTTCGGCGTCGACTACCCGTACGACCCCACCAATCCGATCACCACGCCGCAGCCGCCCAAGGGCATCGGCTTCGGCGGCATCGCGTCGAGCTTCCAGATGCTGCAGCTCTCGCCGACGCTCGCGTACCAGGTGACGCCGTGGCTCGCTCTCGGATTGGCGCCGACGATGGCGTGGTCGACCCTCGCCGTGACGCCGTTTCCCGCAGCACCGCCCGACAATGCCCAGGGCGGTCCCCTCGGCACCTATCCCGATGCAGCGCGCGGTGACGCGGCCTGGGGTGTGGGTGTGCAAGCCGGGGCCTACCTGACACCGACCGAGGACTGGGCCTTCGGGCTCACGATCAAGAGCCCGCAGTGGTTTCAGAACTATTCGTTCAACTCCGCCGACGAATCGGGCCTGCCGCGCAAGATCGAGTTCGACATGGATTTCCCGATGATCCTCTCCGTGGGGGTTGCGTACCGCCCCATCGAGAACGTGCTGGTCGCCGTCGACGGACGCTACATCGACTACGCCAACACCGCTGGCTTCGATCAGCAGGGCTTCGATCCCGAGGCTGCAGTTCGTGGCTTCGGTTGGTCGAGCATCTTCGGCGTCAACGCCGGAATCGAGTGGCGGCCCGTCGAGAGCATGGCGTTGCGATGCGGCTATGCGTGGAACGAGCACCCCGTCCAAGACGAGCTGAGCTTCTTCAACGTCGCGGCTCCGGCGATCATCCAGCACCATCTGAGCGTGGGCGGCACGTTGCGCGTGCTCGATGGCCTCGACCTCTCGATTGCCTACTCCCACGGCTTCGAGCACTCGATCACCGGCCCGTGGGTGGGACCCGGCGGTCCGTTCGCGGGCACCGAGGCGACCAGCACGCTCTCGGCCCATCGCTTGGTGGCCGGCGGCTCGGTCGAGTTCTGACGCGGGCGCGCGTTTCCGGCGCTCGTTTGCGCGACCGAACGCAGCGCGTCGGGGGATCGCGTCCCCCGACGCCAACCATTCACGCGACCGAGTGACGTCAGCCGCGCAGGAGTTGTCTGCGCGCGCGCGCTGTGCCGCAATGGTGAGCCACCCCGAGGAGGCTCACCGATGATCACCACCGGCCACGACCACCTGCTCTGCACGATCGACGACGGCATCGCGCGCGTCACGCCCAATCGCCCTGAACGGTTGAACGCGCTCTCGCCCGAGATGGTCGAGGGCATGAACGAGATCTTTCCCCGACTCGAACAAGACCCCGCGGTGCGGGTGGTGGTGATTCAAGGCGCGGGCGACCACTTCCTCGCCGGCGGCGACGTGAAGGGGTTTTACGAGCGGCTCGCGCTCACGACGGCGGAGCGGCGCGTGCTCTTCGAGTCGATCGTGCACCGCTTGCATCCCGCGGTGATCTCGCTGCGGCGCATGCCCAAGCCCGTGGTGGCGAGCGTGCGGGGAGCTTGCGTGGGCTTCGGCATGTCGCTGATGATGGCGTGCGACCTGGCCATCGCTGCCGAGGGTGCTTTCTTCATGATGGGCTACGGCAACATCGGTGCTTCTCCCGACGGCGGCGGCACCTATGCGTTGCCGCGGATCGTCGGGGTGAGGAAGGCGATGGAGATCGCGCTCCTCGGCGACCGCATCGAGCCCGCGGAGGCGCTCAGGCTCGGCCTCGTGAATCGGGTGGTGCCCGATGCCGAGCTCGACGAGGCCACCGCCAAGCTCGCCCGCAAGCTGTCACGCGGCGCCACGGCTGCCTTCGGCCGTACCAAGCAGCTCCTCAACGAATCGCTGGACCGACCGCTCGCCGACCAGCTCGCCCGTGAAGCCGTGGGCATCGCCGAGTGCGCCGCCGGCCCCGAATTCGCCGAGGGCGTCAGCGCCTTCGTCGAGAAGCGCCGCGCGACGTTTCCGAAGGCCGGCCCATGAGCGGGCGTATGCGCACGCGCGGCTGCGCCGTCGTGCTCGCAGTGCTCGTGGCGCTCGCGCACGCCACGAGGGCACGCGCCGCCACCATCACGGTCACCAGTACCGCGGACGACACGGCCGTGAACGGCAACTGCACGCTCCGCGAGGCGGTTCGCGCGGCGAACCTCGACGCGGCGGTCGATGCGTGCCCCAAGGGATCGGGCGCCGACACCATCACCCTCTCGTCGAAGACCTATCGATTTGCGATCGGGGGCCAAGACGAGGACCAAGGCCTCACGGGCGATCTCGACGTGACCAGCGCGATCACGATCCAGGGCACCGGAGCGGCTTCCACGACCATCGACGCCAATCACCTGGACCGCGCGATCGAGGTTCACACGGATGCGTCGTTGACGCTCAAAAAGCTGACCTTGCGCGGTGGACGGCTGGGCGGCTTCGAAGCCGCGGGGGCCGGAGTGAGAAGCGATTTCGCGACACTCGTCATCGAAGACTGCGACATACGCGACAACCAGAGCACCTTCGACTACTGCTACTGCTATTTCGATTGCGGATGCCTTCGGCAGGGCATTGGGGGTGGGGTGTTCGCCGGCGGCTACGTCACCATCCGTAACAGCCGCTTCCTCGACAACCAATCCGGTTCTGGCGGCGCAGTGGCGCTCGCGTCCGTGTTCTCCGCCGCGCTCGAGAACGTCGAGCTCGCGTCCAATCACGCCGTGGTGGGCGGCGCGGCTTACGTGGTCGACGATACGACGGTGACGTTCGATGGCTGCGACATCCACGGCAACTTCGCGGATCTCGTGAGCGGCGACTTCCAAGGGAACGCGGCCGGCGTGAAGGTTTCGGGATCCATGGCCGGCTCGATCCTCGACGTCACGTTCCAGGATTGCTCGATTCGGGATCATCACACCGACGGACCGGTCGCAGCGCTCGACATCTACCGGGGCACAACCGCCGAGAGCGTGAAGGTCGTGCTGCGACGCTCGCAGGTGACGGACAACTCGGCTAGCTACGTCGGCGGAATCGACGTCGACGACTCCACTCTGGTCGTCGAGGATTCGGTGGTCAGCGGCAACCAGTCGTCGTCGATGGCTGCCGTCCACGGCGAGCAATCGGATGTGACGATTCGTCGTTCGGCGATCGTGAACAACGTCGCGCGCTCTTCTGCCGGGCTCGTGGCCCACGGGGGCGGGAAGAACGTCGACCTGATCAACACCACGCTCAGCAACAACGTGTCGACCGACGGTAGTGCGGCGCTCTATCTGTACGACGTGTCTTCCGATCTCCGTCAGGTGACGGTGGTCGGCGGTGGCTGTCTGTTGGACCCCACACCGCCGCCCAAGCTGGGATCGGTGCGGGTGCGCAACTCGATCTTCGTCGATTCGTGTTGGGGCGACCCACGCGTGATCGCGTTGACCAGCGAGGGCGGCAATCTGGAGGGTCCCGGCAACGTCCTCGGATTCGATCAGCCCACCGATGTGGTCGGTGTGATCTCGCCGCGCCTCGGGCCGCTCGCCGACAACGGTGGTTACTCGCCCACCCACGCGCTCTTGCCGGGTAGCCCGGCGATCGACAGCGCCCGCGACGACAAATGCGAGGGGAAGGACCAGCGCTCGGTCGTCCGCCCAGCCGACGGGGACGGCGACGGCATGCCGCACTGCGACCGCGGGGCCTACGAGCTGACCTGCACCGGCGCGGACGCGGACGGCGACGGCGTCGCCGACGTCTGCGACAACTGCCCCGCGACGGGCAACCCTGGTCAAGAAGACGCCGACGGCAACGGCGCGGGAGACGCGTGCTCGCTTTTCGTCTCCGGCTTCGACTCGGGCGGTCTATCCGACTGGTCTGCGACCCTGCCTTGAGCGAGTGGGGGGTGCTCAGAGTGCCAGGCCGCCGTCGACTCGGATGACTTCGCCGGTGACGTAGCGGGCCGCGTCGGAGAGCAGGAAGAGCGCGACTTCGGCGACGTCCTCGGGCTTGCCGAAGCGCGCCAGCGCGATGGTGTCGAGGATGCGCTGCTTGTACTCGTCGGCGAGGCCTTGGGTCATGTCGGTCTCGATGTAGCCGAGCGCCAGGGCATTCACGCGCACGTTGCGCTTGCCGAGCTCGCGGGCGAGCGACTTCGTGAGGCCGACGAGCCCGGCCTTGGCGGCCGAGTAGTTGGCTTGCCCGGGAAGCCCGGCGAGACCGCTCACGCTGGTGATGTTGAGGATCGCGCCGCGGCGCGCCTTGATCATGATGGGCGCCGCTTCCTTGGCGAAGAAGAAGGCCCCCGAGAGATTCACGCTGATGACCCGGCCCCAATCCTCGGCTTCCATTCGCAGCACCAGCTTGTCGCGGGTGACGCCGGCGTTGTTCACCAGGATGTCGAGGCCACCGAAGCTCGCGCGCACATCCTCGACCATTGCCGCCACGGCGCTGGGATCGGCCACGTCGGCGGCGTAGGACTTGGCCTTGCCGCCCCCGCTCTCGATCTCGCTCACCAATGCCACGGCGAGGTCTTCGCGGCTCAAGTAGTTGAAGGCGACGGTGGCGCCGCGAGCAGCGAGCGCCGTCGCGATCGCCCGCCCCACGCCGCGGGTGGCTCCGGTGACGATGGCGACCTTGCCGGAGAAGTCGTTCATGGGCGCGTTCCCTTGGCTCGGGTCTTGGCGGACGGACGTCGGGCGTGGCGCCGGCGCACCGGCTCGGCGGTGGGAATCTCGATCTCCTCCGCATCGTCGGCGATCGCGCCCACCAGGTCCCAGCCCCGCGCCTCCTCGATTCGCACCTTCACGAAGTCGCCGGCGTTGGCGTGGCCGTCGGTCAGGATCACGGCGCCGTCCACCTCGGGTGCCATCGCCTCGCTGCGACCGATGCCGAGAAGCTCGCTTTCGGGGTGCTCGCCCTCGACCAGCACCCACTGCGCCGTGCCGACCTCGGAGAGTTGGATGGATTCGGTGATCGCTTCTTGGAAAGTCGTGAGCTCGTCCAGGCGTGAGCGGGCCGTGAGGTCGTCGATGCGATCGGGAAGGGCGGCGGCGTGGGTGCCGTCCTCGGGTGAGAATTTGAAGGCACCGACCCAGCGGAAGCGGTAGCGGTCGAGAAGCGCCAGCAGCTCGTCGAATTCACGGCGGGTCTCGCCCGGATAGCCGACGATCACGGTGCTGCGCAACGTCAGGTCGCGCACCCGCTCGCGCAGGCGATCCAGCGTCTCGAGCAAGCCCTTGCGACCATACGCGCGGCGCATCGAGCGCAAGATGCGCTCGCTCGCGTGCTGAATCGGGATGTCGAGATAACGTGCGAAGGGCGCCCCGGAATCGAGCAGCTCCATCACGTGCTCGCTCACCGCGGTGGGGTAGGCGTAGAGCAGCCGGATCCAGCGCAGCCCGGGCACGCCACCGAGCGCCTCCAAGAGCTTGCCGAGGTCGGCGGCGTCGCCCTCGGAACGCAGGTCGCGGCCGTACGACGTGAGATCGTGGGCGACCAGCACCAGCTCGCGCACTCCGCTCGCCGCCAGCCCGCGCGCCTCGGCCACGAGATCGGGGATGGTGCGGCTCGCTTGCGGGCCGCGGATCGCAGGGATGGTGCAGAACGCACAGCTTCGACCGCAGCCTTCGGCGATCTTCAGGTACGCGGTGTGGACGGGCGTGGTGCGGATGCGTGGCGTTGCTGCGCTGGCGTGGAATGCCTCGGGCGTGGTGGCGAGCGCGCGCGGTGCGTCCTCGCGCGTGAGCAGCTCGGCGATGCGATCGATGCCTGCGGGGCCGAGAAAATGATCGACCTCGGGCATCTCGGTGACGAGGTCTTTGCCGTAACGCTGCGTCAGGCAGCCTGCCACCACCAAGCGCTGGATCTTGCCTTGCTGCTTGAGCCGCGCCGCCTCCAGGATGGTGTCGATCGATTCCTCGACCGAGGCTTCCAGGAACGAACAGGTGTTGACGATGATCGTGTCCGCGTCGGCATCGTCACCCACCACCGCGTAGCCCTTGGCGGACAGCGTGCCCAGCATCCATTCGCCGTCGACCCGGTTCTTGGCGCAACCGAGCTGGATCAGCCGCACGCGATTGCCGACGGGGGGCTCGGCACACGTGCGCGACGAGCGCGTCGTGCGCGCCTTGGACACAGGCTTCTTCATGCAGGAATGAGTGAAAACCGCCGAATCGGCGCGGTGAGCCGAACCGTACCACCCGCCCTCCGAGGGCACAAGGAATCGCAGCCGCAGTGCATCGCTGGTGGGGGTGGGTGGCTCGGTGGCCGGCGCGCGTACCGATCTCCGGCAGGGGGACGCGGTGCCGATGCCCGGTCAGGGCGCAAAGCCGTACAGACCGTCGAGGAGCGTCGGTACCACGAGAAGGCCGCTCCGCGACATCGAGCTGCCCACCGTGGCGGCGTCGGCGGCCGCGATCCGCTCGCGATCGAGCACCGCGCCGGTGCGCGCGTCCACCACGTACAAGCTCAGTCCGACGAGGGTGCCCGATGCGGTACCGACGACGTAGGCGAGGCGGTTGGCGCTCTGCACCGCGATGGAGCGCGAGCCGAACTCGCTGCTCGTCCACACGCGCTCGGCGTGATCGCCCGCGTCGCGGAGCGCGAGCGCTGCCGCATCGAGGCTGCCGGTGGGGATGAGGGTGCCGTCGCTGGCCGTCGACAGGCTGCCGAGCGGCGTGAATCCCAGGTCGTAGCGCCAGATCTCGCGGCCGGTTGCGGCGTCCAGCGCCAGCACGTGATTGGCCGCGTCGTTCACGTAGAGCCGCCGGCCGTCGATCGAGATGTCCGGGCTCGAGGCGCTGCCGCCTTCGAGCGTCGCGTTCTCCCAGAGCGGCTCGACGCGCGGGTTCGCGCCGCCCACGTAGCGCATCGCCACGAGCTTGGTGGGCGGGGCGGCGCGATCGGTGAGGGTGAAGTAGAAGCGCCCGGTGTGGAAATCGATCGACGGTGTGTTCGCCGCGTAGCAGCCGCCTTCCGCGGAGCCGGCGAAGCAGGCGTACGGGCTCGTGGCCGCCGGATCGTAGACGACGCCCGGTAGGGTTTCGTACGGCTCCATCGCGAGGGCGCCGGTCGCACGCTCGAGGATGTAGATCCGTCCGATCTGGGTCATGAAGAGCAACCGCCCGTCGGGGGTGAACTGAGCGCTGATTGGGAAGCCTTCGATGGGTGTGCGCCAGCGCACCGAGCCGTCGGCGCGGAAGCTCACCATGGCGCGGTCGTCGCCGTGGTAGAGGTGACCGTCGAGGTCGATGAGCGGCGAGGACGTCGCCGCGAAACCGTTCACCTCGCCACTGCACCAGCGCTCGCTGCCGGTGGCGCCGTCGAGGGCGAAGAGGTAGCAGTCGGGATCGGTCGAGCCGCCGAGCTTAGGGCCGACCCCCACGTACACGCCGTCGTCTGCGTCGAGGGTGGCAGCGGCGGCGATGAGCCGGCCGCTCACGGCGTGAAATACGGAACGGACGTTAGTCGGCCCGTCGAAGGGCACCGAGTCCGAATTGCGATTGTCGGCGTGGATCGTCCCCCAGCCACTGGGAGAGTAGGGCGCCGCGACACTCGCGCCGCTCGCCTGCTCGTCGCCGGCGCAGCGCGTGGCGCATGTGAGCACGCCGAGCAGCAGCGCCATCGCGACTCGTCGCGGGCCGCTCACGACAGCAACCACGCGAGACATCCAGTGCGCTCGAGGATCGTGTCGAGCAACGAACGATCGGTCTGGGCGGCGTAACGTGCGCGCAGCAACGCCAGCGATTTTGCCGGGTACTTCGCGGCGCTCTCGGTCCACGTTTGGCCGGCGAGCTCGAGTGTGAAGGTCTTCTCGCCTGCGTCGACGGCGGCGGCGTTGGCGTCGCTCCAGGACAGGAAATAGCAGGCGACCTGTCGTGCGAGCAGCGGCTCGAGGGTGGCCTCGAGCGTGTGCCACTCCTCGAACGGACCTTCGTCGCTGGGGTCGAGCATGCGCTCGGCCCACGCCACCACGTGCGGTGCGTGCGCGCGGAGCAACGCGCCCGCCGTGGGGTCGCTCGCGGCTTGGTAGAGCTCGGGAGCGAGCCCGAAATCGGCCAGCGCCGGCCGCGCGCCGAAGAGATACGGCCGCGTCCGGAGGTGCTGTTCCAGGATCTCCGCGAGCTCGGTAAACGCTGCTTCGATCGTCGGCGCCGTCGCCGGCGACGAGCCCACCACCGGCAACCGGCCCACCATGCGCGCGCGCACCGACTCGGCAAAGGGGGTGAGCTCGGCGTCGCTGAAGCCCGGACCCATGTCGCGGGCGATGCGCAGCGCCGCCGATTGCTGATCGGCCTCGTAGGTCCAGCGGTAGTGGAACATCGGCTTCACCGCCCACTCGTCGCCGAATTCCTCGATCAGCACCGAGAGAAACGCGAGCGCGGGGTCGCTCGGTTGGATCGCCGGGTGCGGGAACTCCTCTTCCAATGCTTCCAGGATCGGAGTCGAGTCCTGCAACGCCCGCTCGTCGGGAGTCACCACCAGCGGGATCAGCGGAAGCCTCGCGTAGCGGTTGTATTCCTCCATGTTCGCCATGTTGCGCACGATCCACACGTGCGGGATCCGCTTGTAGCGGAAATAGGCCCGCACCTTGATCGAGTACGGCGACAGCTCGCCGCCGAAGATTCGGTATTCGCCGCTCATCGCACCCTCCGTCGCGAGGTGGTGTAGCCGCTCGCGAGGCGCGACCCAACCGGCGCGCGGCGCCGGTCCGTCGGTCGAATTTGATTGCAAATTATCAGCTCTCGTAGTTTGCTATTTGCAAATAATGCCCACGGCGATGGCCGTGCGCGGGGGGACCATGAATGCGCTGCACGCGAAGACTTCGCTTCCCAGTGCGGATCGAGCGACCCAGCGAACGACGGAACGCGGAAGCCGCGCGATGCTTGCGCCGCGCGCCGCGCGTCCTGACGCGAGCCCGTCGCTCGGTGCGCGCTTCCGGCAGCTCGAGGCGCGCGCGTTTCCCGCGAGCGTGAAGCCGCGCGAGGTGGTGGTGTTCATCCGCCAGCTCGCCACCATGATCGACGCCGGGCTGCCGCTGGTGCAGAGCCTCGACATCTTGTCGCGCCAGCGCGGCGAGCCGGCGCTGCGTGCGGTGCTCGCGGACGTGAAGGCCGGCATCGAGTCCGGGCAGACCTTTGCCGAGAGCCTGGCCAAGCATCCGCACGTCTTCGACGAGCTCTTCGTGAGCTTGGTGGAAGCCGGGGAGATCGGCGGCATCCTCGACACCATCCTGAACCGCCTCGCGGCCTTCATCGAGAAGAGCCAGAAGCTGCGCCGTCAGGTGCGCGGTGCGCTGGTGTACCCGACGGCGATCGTGAGCGTGGCCGGGATCGTCACCGGCGTGATCCTGGTGTTCGTGATCCCGACCTTCGAGAAGCTCTTCGACGGCCTCGGCGCCCAGATGCCGGTACCGACGCAGATCGTGATCGACGTGAGCCATTGGGTGAAGCAATACGTGGTGCTGATCGTGCTCGCCATCGTGGCGATCGGTGTGGGGCTGCGCCGCATCCATCGAAGCGAGCGGGGCCGGCGGCTCCTGGATCGCTGGCTGTTGCGGGTGCCAGTGGTGGGCGCGATCGTCGCGAAGGCCGGCGTGGCGCGCTTCACGCGCACGCTCGGTACGATGATCGGAAGCGGGGTTCCGATCCTCGAGTCGCTGGCGATCACCGCCAAGACCGCCGGCAATCGCACGTTGGAGACGGCGATTTTGCGCACGCGCACGAGCATCAGCGAAGGGCGCTCGATCGCCGAGCCGCTGGCCGAGACCGACGTCTTCCCGGAGATGGTGGTGCAGATGATCGCCGTCGGCGAAGCCACCGGTTCGATGGACACGATGTTGGCGAAGATCGCGGACTTCTACGAAGAGGAAGTCGACGTCGCCGTGAAGGCGCTCACGTCGCTCCTCGAGCCGCTGCTCATGGTGTTCCTCGGGATCACCGTGGGCGGATTGATCGTCGCCATGTACCTGCCGATCTTCACGATGATCGGCGCGGTTTGATTCGGTGCACGCGGACCACGCGGTGCTACGCTCGCGCCGCGAGTCGCGCCGCCTGCCGCTCGTCTCTCGATGAGGATCGCCTCGGTCATGCGCCACGTGCGCGCACTGTCGCTCACGGCGCATGCCGCGCTTCGCCGTCACCCCGCCACGTGGCGGGGGATCCTCTGCGCTGCGGCGCTCACGCTGCCCGTGCTCACCGTGACCTGGCCGGCGTTTGCCCGTTTCGTCGGCGGCACCCGCCCATTCCCGGATTTCCTGTCGCTCTCGTATGCGACGTACTACGTGGCGCCCATGACCTGCATCGCACCGTTGTGGGTCGTGACACGGCTCGAAGGGTTGGCGTCTCTCTCGAGTCGGCAGCTCGTGCTGGATGGCGTGGTTTTCGTGCTCTCCGCGACCCGCACCACACCCGTCTTCTCGCTGCTCCCGCTCTCCGGGCACGCGCTCTTTCTGGCTTACACCACGCTCACCACGCGCGATCGCCGCTACGCCGTGCTCGCGTCGCTGGCACTCGTGGGCACGACCTACCTCAAACTGATCGAATGGCGCGACCCGATCACGTGGGGGATGGGGCTCGTGCTGGCGGCAGTGCTGGCGCGAGTCTTCGTGCGGGACGCGTCCGTCGGCGCGTGACCCGAGCGCCGGATCAGCGGCGCTGCGGCCTGCGCCGGCGCGGACGGGCGGGCTTGCCCGGCGGCGGGCGCAGCGCGCGCTTGAATGCCTGTGACGCCACCTCGAGCGAGCGGTCGTATCGGTAGCCGATGCCCATGTGGCCGTCGTCGAATTCCTCGACCGTGTGCGGGATGCCGAGCTTATTGGCCCGCGCGCTGAAGACGCGGAGCCCGTGGTGCAGATTGAACTCGTCGCGGGTGCCGCAGTCGAGGAAAAGCGCCGAGAGCTGCTTCAGGTTGCGGGCGTAGCCGTCGACCATGTGGACGGGATCCCAAGCGAGCCAGCGCTCCCACACTCGCTCACGCAAGAGCCCGGTGGTTTCGTCGAAGGGTAGATCGAAACCCAGGGCGCTCTTGGGGCTGGGCGAATAGCACGCCGCCATGCCGAGGGTGTTCACCGCCGCGAACACCCGCGACGAGGAACGGTGCCGCATCCCGCGCCATTGCTCGAGGAACGTGGTGGCGGTACCGCCGTGCCGCCGAAACGCGTCGAGTGCTTTGGGAAAATCGGGGAGGTAACAGTAGAGGAAGTACATGTCGCCCGAGGTGCAGCACACCACTCCGAAAACGTCGGGGTGGCGCATGCCGTGGACGAGGGCGCCGTAGCCGCCGCTCGATTTGCCCATGACGGCGCGGGCCGCAGCACCGGGGATGGTTCGGAAGCGCGCATCGACGAAGGGCACCAGCTCTTCGATCAGGTAGTCCTCGTACCGCCCAGTGGCACTCGAGTTGAGGTACTGGCTGCCGCCCAGGTCGGTGAAGCAATCGGGAAAGACCACGATCGACTCGACCATGCGCTTGGCGTCGATCAGCCGGTCGCACCGTTCGGAGAAAGTCTCCGACCAGGCGTTGCGGTTGAGCAGCATCTCGCCGCTGCCGGTGAAGCCGGCGAGCACGTAGATGGTGGGGTAGCTCGCGCGCCCGTCGCCGTAGGAGGGCGGCAGGTATACCGGCAAGCGCCGCACGTGGGGGTCGCCCAGCGCGTTGCCGCGGAGCACGCGGCTTTCGTGGGTTTCGACGACGATGGTGCCGCGTTTCATGGCCACACTCTTTCACCCGCGCTTGCGAAAGTGGAAATCGACGGTCATCTGGAATACCACTTCGCCGGCGGCGTTGGTGGCGTCCATCGTGAGCGGGTAGAGCGCCTTGCCGGTGGCGCCGAGGTCGCCCGCGACGCGCGCGACGGTCTCGGCGGGGACGTCGATCTCGCACCAGATCGCGTCGTAGACCGGCTTGCGATAGTCGATGCGTGCCCCCTTCGCCACCAGGATCACGTCATTCAGGTCGAAGCTCACCAGGATCGCGGCGCCGCCGCAGGTCTCGCCGAAGGTGAAGAGCGCCCCGGCGTGCTGCATGCCGACGTGATTGAGATTCGAATCCTGCGGCGGGTAGCGCAGCTTCACGTGGCGCGGGCGTGCCTCTTCGAGCACCACGCCGACCTTGCGCACGAAGGGGATGAACTGCTCGACCATGGTGCGGGTGCTTTCGAGATCGATGCTCGCTTCAGGCATGTGTGTCCTCTGGCGCCCTGCACGGATGGGTTGCGCGGATTGGGGTGAGCCGCCGACGGTCGCGAGCGAAGAACGCATACCATTCGACGGATGGGACGCTCTCGGGCTGGCCACGGAGGCGAACGTCATTCGCGTGCGCAGCCGGCGCCGAATCGCGTCGGGTCATTTAGGCTATTCGTTCGCGGTCGTCGAACGTCGGTTCGATCCAAATGCATCTGACGGACATCTCGGTCGATTCGTTGCGCGAGGCCGTTCGCATCTATCTCGCGCGCGCCTACCCGGAGGGCGTACCGCCGGCGGTAGTCCTCGAACGGCTCGAATGCTTGCGCCAGGACGATCTGGTGCGGGCGCTGGCGTGTGCGTGCGTGGAAGTCGAGGACGGCTGCGAGGGGCCGCGTGGGCGCTTCGCGCTGCGCCTCGGCTCCTTGGACTACCCGCATGCGCGGCTGGTGCTGGAGCGCTGCTCGGGTTGCGAGGATTACGTCTTCTCCGTGGACACCCACGACAGCCATTTCTTGTTCGGTGCCGAGGTGAGCCCCGAAACCCGCCAGCGTTTCGAGGCGATCCAGGAGAAGAATCGTCGCTTCAAGGCCGACGTGGAGCGCGCTTGGACCGCTGCGGGCCTGCCGACCTTCGAGCGATTCATTCGCGACGGCCTGTGCGCCGCCGACGCTCACGGCGGCGACGCCGGCTGAAGCACCGCATCGCCGCTCGTCTGGTGCGATCCCCCGTCGGCCTCGGCCGCGCCGGCAGACACACCCGGCGTTGGCTGCGTCGGCGGCGCCGCCAGTGCGGCGGCGAAGGTCTCGGCGAAGCGGCGTTCGGCGGCGGCGTTGGGATGGCCTTCCCAGCGCGATACCGTCCAGTTTTCCCCCTCGTGCCCGCGCGTGTAGCGAGCCGACGGGATCACGTCGAGGCCGGCATCGCGCAGTGTCGATTCGATGGCGTCGATCAGATCCGTGTGGACCCCGGGGGACTGGCTCACGACCATGGCGAGCACGGGCGGCAGACCGTGCGATCGCGCCAGCCTGTCGAGCTCGCGGACGTCGCGGGCAAAGCGCGCCAGCGACCCCCGTTGGCGCACGTCTTCCTCGAAGGTCGGTGCGGTGGCGCGGTAGAAGGCGTCGCCAGCCAGCTTGCAGACACGAAACCGGCGGGTGCAGGCGTTGTTGGGTGCGCTTCGCTCACCAATGCCGCTCGGCAGCAGGTCGTTCAGGCACACCGCGTAGAGGAGCCGATCCGGATCGACGTGACCGAACGGAAGGCATTTGCGGGAGGGCATCGGCGGCGCGTGCGCCGCGAGCTCGGGCGGCATCGACGAGTGAATGCATTCCACCGGCTCGAGGAGCGCGCGGGCGTTCGAGACCACGTCCTCGCTCGAGGCGCCCGAGCGGCCGAAGTTGAGAACCTCGTAGCCGGTGAGCGCTTCGAGCACCGCGGGCCAGGCCTCGTCTGCGGCGACGCCGTAGCCGTAGGTGAGCGAGTCACCCAGCGCGGCGATGCGAGGTCGCGTGCCTTTGGGCGCGAGCGGCAGCAGCCAGCGATAGCCCCACTGGTTCACGAGATGGAGCTTGCCGTGCCAGAAGTACGCGACGTCGGCGCCCGATACCTGCACGATTCGCCTGGCCCACTCGTCGGGAATGACGTCGGACGGCCGGCTGCGCAGCACCACTTCGGCCAGCGCCAGCGTGCACGCGCCGACGCCACCGAGCACGAGCATTGCGGCGAGCGCTCGTCGCCATCGACTTCGGCGGATGTGGCGATCGGCGGTTCGAGGCATGAGCATGGCGCTCCGTGCGAGGTCGCCTCGCGCTCGACGGCGCTGCGACGCTCGGTCCGGTGGCGCGCGAGAATACTCGTGCCCGCGCTGGGTTGCACCATGGAGCGGGAATCTCGGCCGTTTCGTGTGAGGCACGTCCCATGGCTGTCCTCTCATCGGCACTTACGTGGAGGTGCGGCGTCAATAGTGAGGGACGAGGTAGTGCAGGTCGGCACGTCTAGGGCGGACCGAGGCAGGCCGGCGCGAGTCGTGGACGAGTTGTGCCAGCCGGGCTCGAGCTCGTGCGGTCGGGCACGTGAGGCACGCGTGGTTGGATTTGAGAGGGCCATGGAGATCGAGCGACACTTGCCGAGTTGGCGCGGATGCAAGCGGCGGATCTCGTCCACTCGCCCGACGTGGAGGCGCGCCGGATTCCTCACCGAGCCGAGCTCTCGTCACGATTCTGCGGCCCGCACTGCGAATTCCCATGGCCGAGCGACTCTTCCGCACCGTCTTCGAGGCGGCACCCAGCGCAATGATCGTGGTTGCGGGCGATGGACGCGTGCTGCTGGTGAACTCGCAAGCCGAACGGCTCTTCGGCTGGCCGCGCGCCGACTTGGTCGGGCTGCCCATCGAATCGCTCGTGCCCGAGCGCTTCCGCGCGACGCACTCCGCGCTTCGGGCAGCGTTCCTGGCGGAGCCGCAGGCGCGTCCGATGGGCGCGGGGCGCGACCTCTACGGCCTGCGCCGCGACGGCAGCGAAGTGCCCATCGAGATCGGGCTCACGCCGCTCCAGCGCGACGAAGGGCTGTGCGTGCTGGCCTCGATCATCGACATCACCGAGCGAGAGCGTGCTGCCGAGCGCTTGATGCTCGCCGTCGAAGCGGCGCCGAGCGCCATGTTGCTCGTCGGGGCAGATGGGCGCATCGCGCTTGCGAACTCGCAGGTGGAGCGGGTCTTCGGTTGGTCCCGGGAGCAAGTTCTCGGGCGGCCGATCGAAGACTTGGTACCGGAGCGCTTTCGAATGCTCCATCCCGAGCAGCGCCGGAATTTCTTCGCGACCCCCAGCATGCGCCCGATGGGCGCGGGCCGTGACCTCACCGGGCTGCGCCGCAACGGCACCGAGATCCCGGTAGAGATTGGTCTCAATCCGATCCAGACCCCCGACGGTCTGTTCGTGCTCGCGTCGGTCATCGACATCAGTCAACGCAAGCAGAGCGAGCACGCGCTCCGGGCGTCGCTAGCCGAAAAAGAGGCGTTGCTCAAGGAAGTCCATCATCGGGTCAAGAACAATCTGCAGCTCGTGTCGAGCTTGCTCAACCTGCAATCGCGCAAGGTCACCGATCCACATCTGAGATTGGTGTTCCACGAGGTCCAGGATCGGGTGCGGGCGATGTCGCTCGTGCATCAGAAGCTCTACCAGTCGGAGAACGTTTCGCGGGTGGGCGCCGAGGATTACCTGCGCAGCCTCGTGGCGTTGGTGTCGCACAGTTACGCTCCCACCGCGCCGAACGTGGGCACGGTGGTGGAAGCCGACCCCATCGTGTTGACGCCCGATGTGGCACTTCCGCTGGGTCTGGTCGTGAACGAGCTGGTCTCGAATGCTTTCAAGCATGGTTTTCCGGCGGCGCGTCGCGGTACGATCGCGGTCGCGCTGCGTCGGCGCGAGGGCCACGACGTGACGCTGACCGTCGGCGACGACGGTGTGGGCCTGCCAGCGGATCTGGACGTGTCGCGGTCGCAGTCGCTGGGGCTCCGATTGGTCGGCTACATGCTGGAGCAGCTCGGCGGAACGCTGGATGTCGCCCACGGTGGCGGCAGCCGCTTCGAGGTCCGCTTCGCGCTTGAGCGCGCCGAGACCGAGAGCACAGGGGAGAGAGGAGAATGATGACGGGTGAGCGCATCCTCATCGTCGAGGACGAAAGGCTGATTGCTGCAGACATCGAAGGCCATCTGCTCGATCTCGGTTACCAGGTCGCCGGAGTGGCGATCAACGCCGACGACGCGCTGCGGGCGGCGCGCGAGCAGTCGCCCGATCTCGTGCTGATGGACATCCAGCTTCGCGGCTCGATCGACGGCACCGAGGTGGCGCGCCAGATTCGCGAGCGGCACGACATTCCGATCGTCTTCGTCACCTCCCACGCCGACCCCACCACCCTCGAGCGCGCCTGTGTCAGCTCTCCGTATGGTTTCCTGCTGAAGCCGTTCGAAGGCCGTGAGCTCGCCGCCACCATCGAAACCTCGCTCTATCGCCATCGTGAGGACCAGAAGCTCCTGCAGATGGAGCGTTGGCTCGCCACCACGCTCATGAGCATCGGCGACGCGGTCTTCGCCACCGACGTCCACGGCCGGCTCACCTTTCTCAACCCGATGGCGGAGCGGCTCACGGGCTGGACCCGGCAGGAGGCGCTGGGACGCGCTTCGGGCGAGGTGTTTCGCGCATTCGATGCCGCCGACGGTTCGGTGCTCGCGGATCCGGTGCAACGCGCCCTGCGCGAAGGGGTGGTTTTGCAGGTAGCGAACGCCACGCGCATCGTCCATCGCGGCGGTACCGAGGCTCCCGCGGACTTCAGCGCGGCGCCGATTCGCGATGAGTCCGGCAGCATCACGGGAGTGGTCTTGATCGTGCGCGATCGGACCGAGCGCGAGCGTGCCGAGGAGGAACGTCGGCGCATGCAACGCAAGCTCGAAGAGGCACAACGCCTCGAGAGCCTCGGCATGTTGGCGGCGGGCATCGCTCACGATTTCAACAACCTGCTGACGGTCATTCTGGCCAACGCCTCGATCGTGCGCGACGCGCCGTCGGGGGCGCGGGAGCTCGCCGAGCGCGTGGGCGCGATCGAGGAGAGTGCCGCGCGGGCCGCCGATCTGTGTAAGCAGATGCCGGCTTACGCGGGCCGCGGCGACGTCGCCACCGCGGCCGTCGAGCTGTGGCCGCTGGTGGACCAAACGGCGCGACTCGTGAAGCTCTCGCTGAGTCGCACCGCTACCTTGGCCATCGCCCCCCCCAGCACGGCTCTTCCCATCGAGGGCGACGCGAGCCAGCTCCGTCAGGTGTTCATGAACCTGCTCATCAACGCCTCCGATGCCATCGGTGAGCGTGATGGCCGGGTTGCGATCACCGCCGGCACGACGCGGATGGAGGAAGGCGATTGGGCAGAGTTCACGTCTCAGCCCGGCGTCCCTGCGCTCGACTACGCGTACGTGGACGTCTCCGACGACGGCTGTGGCATGAGCCGTGAGGTGGCGCAGCGTATCTTCGACCCGTTCTTCACCACCAAGCGCACCGGCCGTGGCCTCGGCCTGGCTGCGGTGCTCGGCATCTTGCGCTCCCACGGCGGTGCCGTCCGCGTTCGCAGCGAGGTGGGGCAGGGAACGACGTTCCGTGTGATCCTTCCCATGGCGGAAGCGCCGCCGCTCGCGAAGTCGAGCGCGGATCCATCCCGCGACGAGTGGCGCGGCGCCGGAATTGCGCTGCTCGTCGACGACGATCCGCTGGTGCGGCTCGCGCTCCTGGGAATGCTCGAAAGGCTGGGATTCGAGGTCGTGCAGGCGCACGACGGCGACGAGGTGCTACCGCTTCTCACCGAGCGTGGCCTGCGTCCCAGCGTGGTGCTGCTCGATCTATCGATGAAGAGCAAGCACGGGCCGGAAACGCTCGCAGACATTCGCTCGGTCGATCGAAAGGTGCCTGTGTTCGTGATGACCGGACACGGCCACGACGGCGCGCTGGCGCGCCTGGGTGATCTCGAGTGCGCTGGCGTCCTCGAGAAGCCGTTCACCCTCGGCGAGCTGCGCGCGCGGCTCATGACCGTGTTGCCGCTGGCCGTGGCGCGAATCGGCAGCGAGCCCGCGGACGCGTGAGCCGGCGCGCTCGGCTCGACGCCGGCCGCCGCTCGCGATGCGCGGTGTTTCTCCGCCGTCCCTGACTCGCGCTTGCAACGGCTCGCTGTTTCTGCACGTCCCGCCATCGACTCCATGTCTCGAACCTCGCGGCTCGCCTACTGGGTGCTGGTGCTGGCGTCACTGGCGAGCAACCTGACGGTGCCCTTCGTCGGCGTCGAGGTGGTGAAGGCGCTTCCCACGGCCTTGCTGGTGGCGGTAGCCGCTCGTGCCAGCCGCCGTCGCTACGGTGTGTGGGTCACCCTTGGGCGTGGCCATGGGCGCGGCGGGAGACTTCCTGTTGGCCACGGCGTCGCCGGTGCTGTTCGTGCCGGGATTGGTGGCGTTCCTCTTCGGTCACCTGGCATACATCGTCGCGTTCGGACGCAGGCGTGACGCCGCGCTTTGGGCGCGACGTCGCCCCTGGATCGCAGCCACCCTCGCGTATTGCGTGAGCGCCGCGATCTGGGTGGCGGTGAGCGATCCGGTCGCCGACGGGAGGTCGGTGACCTGGCCGGTGATCGGCTACGTCGCGATCATCGGTTCGATGACCGTCGCGGCGCTGGTGCACGACGCTGCGAGCTCGCGGATCGCGTGGGGCGCGGCGGTGTTCGTGCTCTCTGATTCGCACATCCCCGTCAATTTCTTCGTGCTGCCTCATCCGGTCCTGCCATTGGTGCTGAGCGGCTACGCGACGTACTACCTGGCGCAGTACCTGATCGTGGACGGTGCCTGCAGCAGCTCCGAACCGGCCTGCGATACCTGACGCGGTTCGTCGGCGCCGTCGCGCGTTGGCGTGACGCTCGCCGCCCGCGCCGTATGGCACGTCATCGCATACCCTTGCGCGGCGATGCGCGTGCTTTGGATCAGCGAACGGTTTCCACCGGAGCGCGGCGGCGCGGCGGTTTCGGCCGGGCGGCAGGTCAGGGCACTCGCACCGCATTGCGAGCGCCTCGACGT
>CAYUSL010000016.1:28715-33578 GCA_964447125.1 uncultured bacterium
TGCCGGTGTGCGTGAGCTTGCGCGGCAACGACGTCGATCGCGCGATGTTTCACGGGCCCCGCTTCGCGTGGCTCTCGTTCGTGCTCGCGCACGCGGACGCCCTCGTCGGCGTGTCGAAGGAGATCCTCGCCAAGGCGCGCGCGCTCACCGGTCGCAGCGAAGGGCTCCACTGGATCCCGAATGGCGTGGACGCGGACGTGTTCTCGCCGCGAGCGGCAGGGGAGCCGCCGGCGGCGCTGGCAGGGGCGCCCCGGCCGTGGTTCGCATTCTCCGGCGAGCTGCGCTTCAAGAAGGGCCTGGTGGTGCTCGAAGCGCTCGCCGAGCGGCTCGCCGCCGAGGGTCGCGGCACACTGGTGTGCATCGGTGGCCTGCGTGACGACGCGGCGCGTGAGCCTCCGTGGGCGCGGATCAGCGCCGCCGCACGGGCGCGGATCGTCTCGCTCGCGTTCGAGCGCGACTCCGCACGACTGGCACGGATCTACGCCGCCATGGATCTGTTCGTGTTTCCGTCGCTCTGGGATGGGGTCCCCAACGCGATCCTGGAGGCGATGGCTGCAGCGCGACCGGTGCTCGCGACACGCGTGGGTGGTGTTCCCGACGTCCTCGAGGACGGCGTGGATGGCTTCCTCGTCGACTCTGCTGCACTCGACGCGTTTCCCGAGCGCGCCCTGGTACTCGCGTGCGCCGAGCCGGCGTACCTCGCACGTGTGGGTGCAGCCGCTCGTGAGCGGGTTGCTCGCGATTTCACGATCAGCGCGGAGCGCGACCGCCACCTCGCCGTGTGGCGCGGCCTGCTGGCGTGAAGATCCTCTACGTCACCTCCGATCGCTACCCGTCGCCCAAGGGTGCGGGCGTGCGCATCGGGCTGACGTTGGATGCGTTTCGCGCCCGCGGCCACGACGTCGAGCACCTGTCGCCGACGACGGCGGACGACGCGCCATCGAACGGTAATTTCCTGGAACGCATGATCGCGTTTCGCGAACGCACCCGACGCTGGCTCGCGGAGCGGCGCGCGGACGTGGTGCAGTTTCGCGGCATCTGGGAGGGAATCGCTGCGCTCGAGTGGGCGCGGCGCACCGGTGCCCGGGCGATCTGGGAAGCCCACGGCTTCCCGTCGATCGAGCTCGCCTACCACCATCCACGGCTGCGCGGGAACGATCGCCTGCTCGGCAAGATCGTCGACGAGGAGTGCTTCCTGGCCGCTCACGTGGACGCGCTGTTCGTGCCGTCGCGCACCACGGCGCTCTTCGTGCGTCGTCTGGGCGCCGATCCCGAACGGGTCACCGTCATCCCCAACGGCGTCGACGTCGATCGATTCACACCTCCGCTGGTTCCGCCGCCCGACCTCCCGCCGTTCCGCATCGTGTACCAGGGCACGCTCTCGCCCTGGCAGGGGCTGGGCTCGCTTCTCGAAGCGCTGGCGCTCTCGCGCGGTCGCGGCGGCTTCACCGAGCTGCACGTGGTCGGGCCGCTCAAGGCGAGCTGGCGTCGCTCGCTCCGAGCACACGCGCGCCGGCTCCGCGTCCATCACGCGCTTCACCTCTCGGGACCGATGGAGCAGTGCGATCTGCCGCCGGTTCTCGCCACGGCCCACCTGTGCGTCGCACCACTCGCCGCCGACCCGCGCAACGCCGTCCAGGGCTGCTGCCCGATCAAGCTGCTCGAGTACATGGCCGCGGGCCGGCCGATCCTCTCGACGCGGATCGCACCCGTCGAGGAAATCCTGAGTGACGGGGACACCGCGCGCCTGGTGGTTCCCGGGAGCGCCGCTGCGCTGGCGGACGCGATTGCGTGGTTCCAGACGAATCCGGTGGAGCGTGAAGCCATGGGCGCACGGGCGCGAGCTGCCGTCGAATCCCGCTTTACCGCAGCGGCGTTCCGCGAGACGCTTGGTGCCGCGCTCGAGCGCATCGGCACCCCCGCCTCACGAGGAAGCCGCGCATGAAGAAGATCCTGCATCGACTGTCGGAGCCCGCCGATCAGCTCCTGGCGCGCCTCGAGGCCGCAGCCACGCGCGACGACGCGGCCGAGAAGCGGGTCAAGATCGGTTGCGCGATGGCCATCACGATGGCGATCGGCGGCTTCTTCGGGCTCGGCTACTGGTCGGACCAGGTCGGCTCGAAATGGCCGTTTCTGGGGCTGTTGGCGCTGGTTCCCGTGCTGTGGTTCATCGCTCGCGAGCAAGGTCACGACGTGGACGATCGCAAGCTCGAAGCCGCCATCGAGCTGATCCGTACGTTGCGCGCCGACGTCCCCGCCGCGGAGCCGATCCAGCTCCTGCTCGATTTCCGTGAGTACAACCAAGCGGGGACCAAGCGCGTCGATCCAAATGCACCGCGGGCCAAAGCCAAGTCGGGGCAACCCGAGAAGTACCTGCACAAATGGCTCGAGGTTCGCACCACGCTCGCCGACGGCACCGCCGTGGACGCTGCCATCACCGATCGGGTCTCGCGAAAGTCGAAGCCCAAGCGCAAATACACCAAGGTGAAGGAAACCTTCGTGAGCGACGTTTCGCTCTTGCTGCGGCTCGACAAGCGCTACGGTCCGGCGGAGCAGGTGATTCCCCGTCTCGGCCATCATCCGGATCTCGCGTGGTGCAACGAGCGTGTGAAGCGCGGCCGTGGCCGCCGGCTTTGCCTCGCAGTGCGCACTCCCGCCGCGCGTCGCAGCAACGGCCGCGGCAGCTCGGCCCAGTTCCAGGGAGTGCCGCGGCTCGGCTCGGGAAAGACGATCCTCGCGATGCTGAGCTGGGCCTACTACGGCATCGGCCGCGGCGGCGCCCAGGCGGCCTAATCGTGTACGCGGTTCCCGAGCTCGTCCGCGACCAGCAATTCGTGGCGGCGCTGGGCGCGAGCCTCGCAGGCGACACGCCACCGCCAGCGTTGCGTTGTATCAAGATCAAGCTCACTTCGCGCTGCAACTTGCGTTGCACGATGTGCATGTACTGGCGCACCACGCGCGAGGACACGCTTTCGTCGGAGCGCTGGCGCGAAGTCTTCGCCGAGCTCCCGTCGATGGGCTGTCGCAAGATCCATTTCTCGGGGGGCGAGGTGTTCTTGCGCCGCGATTTTCTGGATCTCGTCGATTCGGCGCTGAGCCACGGTCTCAAGGTGAACTTCACCACCAACGGCACGCTCGTCACCAAGGACGCCGCCAAGCGCATCGGAGCGCTGGGCGTGAACGCGGTGTCGGTCTCTCTCGACGGCGCCGACGCCGCCACCCACGAGGCGATCCGCGGTCGTCGCGGTGCATTCCGCCGCTCGCTTCGAACGCTGCACTGGATTCGCCGCTACGGACCAGCGGTGAAGGTGCGCATCAACTTCGTGCTCATGGCGTCCAATTTTCGCGAGCTGCCTCGTGCCATCGAGCTCGCAGGAGAGCTCGGCGCCACCGATCTGGTGCCGATGCCCATCGACGAAAAGGGCGAGCGTCGCGAACGACTCACCCGCTCGCAGATCCGCACCTACAACCGTGAGATCGCGCCGCGGGTGCTGGAGCTGCGGCGGCGCTACGGTTTCGCGACCGACGCGGGGCGGGTGTATCCGTTCGGCGTCACCGAGGAAGAGATCGGGTTCTCGGCGAAGGGACTCTACGCCCGCGGTTTCTTCGATCGGCGGCCGTGCCTCGCGCCTTGGATGCACGCCTTCTTCGCTTGGAACGGTGACACCTACCTGTGCTGCATGACCAACGGTCGCATGGAATCGCTGGGTAGCCTCGCCACCGCCTCGGTGCGCGAGATCTTCGAGGGACCACGTTTTGCCGCCGTGCGCGGCGAGTTCCTCGCCGGTCGAGCGCTAGGCGCGTGCAGTCGCTGCGATCTCTTCCTGACCGAGAACGCGCTCTTGCATGCGGCGCTCGACGAGCCCCGCGAGAGCGCGGGCGCCGGCGTCGGCGGTTTCGGGAGCCATCGCCCCGCCGTCGTCGCCGCAGCGGGCGCCGTCCGCGGCGAGCGCGCGCTCGACCGCTCGTTCTAGCTCGACTGGATCGCGTGCGCGGGTCGCGTCGCGCACGCGCCACGCTTGGTCGTCGTGACGGCGCGCTTGCGGGATGAAGACCGTTGGTACGTGCGCCGCGTGAAGCTCGTGGAACGCGTGATAGCCGCCCGCGGCGACCGCTACGTCCGCAGCGGCGAGATAGCGCGCCAGGGGGAAGAGCGCCACGCAGTCGCCTCCAGGCGGAAGCTCGTGGCTCGCGAAACGGAGGCTGGCGCCGAGGCGCGCCGCAATTTTCGCGAGGAGCCGTGCTGTGCGTGTCTGCATCTCGTTCGAGCCGCTGCCGACGCCGAGTACGAGCGGCTCGTGGCTCGCCACGTCGAGCGCCGCACGGGCCGCAGCGCGTGAGAGCGGCGGTGGCGCCAGCAGCACGGGCTCGATCCGCGTCGTGGGCACGACGAGCTCGTGCAGCTCGCCCGCGGGCTCCTCGGTCCACACGATGCGCTCGAAATGAGCCTCGATCGCGCTGCGCACCGGTGCGCGCTCGTAGAATCCCGGCCGAACCCGGCGCGTGACCAGCCAAGAGGCCCGCGCCCTCGCCAGCCAAGGGGTGATCTCGCCGAGAACACCGCGAGGAAAGACGTCGACCAGGACAAGCTCTGGCTCTCCCAGCGCCGCGAGTTGCTCGGCGGATGCGCCGCCGTCGTCCGGCACCGCGCAATGCGCCACACCGAGCGTCCGTGCCCACGGCGCCAGCCGCTCAGGCAGCACCAACGTGCCGTAACCGAGCCGGGAGAGCAGCGCGAGCCCGCGCAGCACGTGGCCGTGCCCGCCGCCGAGGGCGTAGTAGACCAGCCTGCCGGAAGGCCGGGGCTCAGCTCGCGCCGGGGTCGGATTCGTAGTCGTCGGCCACACCCGTTTCGGAGGTGTC
>CAYUSL010000017.1:0-15854 GCA_964447125.1 uncultured bacterium
ACGAGCGTGAGCGAGTGCCTCGGGGGTGGGCCCCGCTGCGGCTTTGCCGCCGCGGGCGGGGGGCTTGAAAAGCCCCCCGAATCACCTCGTGTAATGCAGCGGCCACCCCACCGGCGCTGGCGGCTTGGCGCGCGGTTGAGCGCGTTCGGTCGCGGCGTCCTTCGGATCCTTGACGGAGACCCACGGGCCGAACCCGTCGTTGCCCTCGGGCGGCTCCGTCGCCTGCCGGCAGCGCGTCACACGCGTCCACCACGCGTCTCCCACTCCGTACGGCCATTCGACGCGGAAGCTCGTCATCCGCTGCGGCGTCACCTTGAGGCCGAGACCGGCGAAGAAGAGATCGATGGTCGCTTCGCTCCCCGAGTCGATGGTGGTCTCGCCGACGGCCGTGTCTCCACGCTTCACCTCGACCAAGCGGAAATCGACACCCAGCGCGTCCTTGAGGCGCACCGAGGCGGGGTTGAAGTGGACCGGTGCGTCGCTCGCGTTGTGGAACGTGAACGCGAGGTGGAAACGGGGACCGGCGCCCCACGGATTGGTCGATTGGGTCACGCCTTCGGAACCGAACGAGATCGAGCCGCCGCCGTCGGTCGCGTCGTCGAGGAGCGGATAGCGCGCGGAGCAGCTCAGCTCACCCGCTTCCGCACCGAGGACCGGCGTGGGGATCTGCGAGTCGGTCAAGCAGCCGGCACTGGCAGCGATCAGGGCGGCGAGCGCCAGTACGGCGTGCACGCGCCCTCCGCGAGCCGCGGAGACGAGGATGCATCGTTGGGGCCGACGGGGCATGGGAGAGCCTCCTGGTGCCGGTTGCAGTCGGTGCGCCGGGGATCGCCGCGGCGCGCTCAATGCGTATCCCACCATTCCTGCCAGGCTGTCGAGGTCGGTCCCGCGTCTTCCTTGGCGATCGCCACCAAGGCCGCATGCGATTGCTTGCGCACCTCGGCGCTCGGATCGTCCAGGGCGCGAATCAAGTGCGGCATGGCGGCACGCTGACCGAGCTTGCCGAGCGCTCGAGCAAGGTCGGCTCGGGTTGCCGAGTCGGTCTCGCGGAAGAAGGTCGCGAGCAGCTCGCCCATCGCGTCGGGATGGCCGAGCTCGCCGAGCGCGAACGCGGCGTTGGCGCGCACCCGCGAGCTATCCGAGGAAAGTGCGGTTTCGAGCTTGCGCTCGACGACCGGACCGCCGAATTCCACCAACATCGCCGCCGCCGCGCGGGCCACCACCGCGTCGTCATCGGCGAAGAGCTCGGTGAGCAGCGTCGGCGTACGCGGATCGTGGGTACGCGAAAGTACCCACATCACGCGAAGCTTGGCGTCGGTGCCGCCCGAGCGCAGCGCAAACAAGACCGGGTCCTCACCGGGCGGCGCCTGGACCGCGCTCAGCACCGCCGCCACCACGCGATCCGGACCACGCTCGCGTGTTGCCCGGCCCCGCTCGATGCCGCCGCCCGAGGCCGGCGCCGCCGTGTCGGTGGGGGTCGTGCGCTCCACGATTCGCGAGATCGCGCGCATCGCGTCGACACGGAAGCCTCCCCCGCGTCCGACCAGGTGCATCAGCCCGACGATCGCATCCTGGCCGGCGACTTGGCCGAGCACCCGCACCGCGTGCTCGGCAACCGCCGGCTCGGTCTCGGGATCGCTCGCCAGCGCGGACAAGGCGGGAGCCGTGCGGCGGGCTTGGAAGACCTCGATGGCGCGGAACGCGAGATCACGCACGTCGGGTGCGCGGTGCGTGGTCACACACGCGGCGAGCGCCTGCTCGAGCGCGCGACGCCGATCGCCACCGTCGTCGGGTATCGCTGCCGGCTGGCGCACTAGCCGGTCCAGTGCGACGCGGCGCACGTCATCCGACGGGTCGGTCAAGGCGGCCACAGCCAGCTCGATCATCGTCACCCGACCGGCGGGATCGAGTGTGCCGCGCTCGAGAAAACCGAAGCCGCGGGTCAGTGCTTCCGCCCGGGCGGTGGCGAGCGGGGCCGCTAGATCGGCACGCACGCTGGTGAGCGGATCGCGCAACCCGAAGAAAGCGGCTGTCGCACCGATCGCCAGCGCGAGGGCGGTGCCGCTGGCGAGGAGGATGCGGCGCCGGTTGCGCACCATGCGGCGCGCCAAGCGCCGCGTCCAGTGCCGCGGGCGTGCCTCGACGGGCTTGCCCGCGAGCCAGCGTTCCAAGTCGTCGGCGAGTTGCGACGCGGATTCGTAGCGGTCGCGAGGACGCTTTTCGAGCGCCTTGGCAATCACCAGGTCGAGGGCTTGACCGAGCTCGGGATCGATCTGGCTGGGTGGCTTGGGATCCTCCTCGAGCACGTCGCGCACGGTGTCGTGGGTGGATCCTCCCGAGAACGCCGGCACGCCGGTCAAGAGCTCGTAGAGCAGCGCGCCCAGCGCCCAGACGTCGGTGCGCACATCGATCGCTTCGGCGTCTCCGGTGAGCTGCTCGGGCGCACGGTAGAGCGTCCGTCCACCCACCTCGTCGGTGGGCGACTGATACGCGTGCTCCTCGGGTGTGTGGACCGAGCGCGTCAATCCGACGTCCATCAGCCGCGGTGCGCCTCGCTCGTCGACGATCACGTTCGACGGTTTGACGTCGAGGTGAAGGACGTTTTGCCGATGCGCTTCGTCGAGGGTGCGCGCGAGCGCGACCACCAGCCGGACGGCGATCTTGGGGTCGGAGTACGTGCTGGCGGATTGTCGATCCAGGGTCGTGCCGCTCGCCAGCTCGGACACCAGGTAGCGCGTGTCGTACGACTCGCCGTGATCGAGCAGCGGCACCAGCCCGGGCAAGCGCAGCCGCTGGATGGCCCGGGCCTCGCGGGCGAAGCGAAGCGAACCCTCGCGGCCCAGGCTCACGCCGGGAAGCAGCGTCTTGAGCGCCACCGGCTGGCCGCTGGTGCGCTCGCGGGCGCGGTACACGACGCCCATCTCCCCGCGGCCCAGCTCGCCGTCGATGGTGTAACGACCAAAGAGTGGCGCTTCGCCGGCGCTCGGTTCGCTCGGCTCCTCGGGCGCGTTCGAAGCGCTCGCGCCAACGGCGGAATCTCGAGCGTCGTCCGGGAAGTCGGCTTCGGGCGCTGCCGCGCCAAGGTGCTCGGCGACGGGCGCCGCTTCATCCGCCGCGCCCGTCCGCTGGTCGGCTGCCACTGGAGATGCTTCGGCGGGTTCGCTCGCGGTGGCGGCGATCGTGTCGGTGAGCGACACCGTGAGCGGCTCGAGTCCCGCCTTCACGGCCGCGCGCCGCACGTCGCGGGTCTTGGGCTCGGGCTCGTCGATCTCGATCTGAAACGCCTTGCCGCAGTTTCGGCAGCGGAAGCGTCCGCCGCGCGGCAAGCCAGCGAGCGAGTAGCGCGCGCCGCAACGATCACAGAGCAGCACCGCCGCGCGCCCGCTCACCGTGCTGGCTCCTCGGGCGCGGGGGCGTTGGGCTCGGGGGCGACACGATTCCACAACGCGTCGACGCGTCGGAGTGGCTCGGGCATCACGCGCACGTCGCCGAACGTGCCCGAGAGCCGGAACGCGTACTGGGTGAGGCCGAGCGCTTGCTTCACCTCGCCCAGCACGGGGATGGGATCGAGGAGATCGTCGACGAGCTGCAAGGGCGCCAGCCGGACCTCGCCGGCGACCGAGCGGTCGGCGAGCCCGACGCTGCCACGCAGCTCCATGTCGACCGTGGGTCCGTGCAAGGCCATGTCGCGCGTGCTCACGCGCGCTTCGCGAAGCACGAGCTCACCTGCGAGCTCGTCGTAGGCGAGCCCCATCTCGCGCCAGCCCATGGGACTCGTGATCCAGCGCGAGAAGTCTACCAGATCGAGCACTTTCCACAGTGCGGTGGCCTCGAAGATGCGGCCGTCGGTGAGGCGCAACTGGAGGCGGCCGTCGAGGGCGTCGAGACGGCGCGCAGGTGGCCAGCCGAAACGCACTCGACCGCTCACGTCGGCGCGACCGGTGAGCGCGCGCCACGGGATGTCGAGGGTCGCGAGCAAGCGCGGCGCGTCCATGTCCCGAACGGTGGGCTCGAGCTCGACCATCCAGCGGCCGTCGCGGTCGGAACGGAAGAGGGCGTGCGCGTCGAAGCTGCCACCCAGGGCACGACCGCTGGCACGCTCGAGCTCGAGCCCGCCGGAGTCGTAGCGAAACGATGCGTCGAGTGCCTCGATGGCGGTGTCGCGGTAGCGGGCTCGCTCCGCGCGATAGCTGCCGACGACGGTGAAGCGCGGGGGTGGGCTCGTGGATGCGGGGGCTCGGGTGACGTCCCGAGCCGTGGAACGCGCATCGGGTGTGCTGCCGGCGAAGCGTTCCACGTCGATCGGCTCCAGCGCTGCACCCTCGACGGTGACCCGCGGTGAATCGCCGTCGATCCCCTCGAATGCGCCCGAGGCCCGCGAGCGGTGGTCGTGCCAGACGAGCGACGCGAGGTCGAAGCGTCCCGAGCTTCCCTCCAGTACGACCACGCCTGTGACGTCGTCGAGCCGTTCAGCGAGGAAGGGCGGGCCAACATCCACACCTGCGAGCTCGAAGCGGCCGCCGATCACTAGTGGCTCCTCGCGACGCGGCCGGCCGCGGATGGTGAGGGTGCCGCTCACCCTGCCGCCGTGCTTTCCCGAAGCGAGGGAAGTCCCGAGGGCGCGCTCGAGGTCGGAGACAGCGAGGTCGCGGGCGTCGAAACCGAGGTCGAGGCTGGGATCGTCTCGGTAGCGCGTCACCGAGCCATTGACGCGTGCGCGGCTGCCGCCGAGCCCGAGCTCGAGACCGCGGCTCGTGATCTGGCTCGGATCGAAGCTCACCGGTCCGGCGAGATGGGTGATCGACCAGCGTCGCGCGGGAACGTCGAGTGCGCCGTCCACGATCTCCACCTCGCCGCCGAAGCGCGCTGGACGTAGGAAGTCGCTCGCCATCTGGAATCGTCCGCGGGCGCGGCCTTGCGAGACCGACAGATCCGCGGCGAACGCGCGCGCCTCTCGCGGCAGCAGATCGCTCGCCAGGAAGTGCGTCAGGTCGACCAGCGCCACGTCGGCTTCGCGCGCGACGATCTCCAAGCGGGTGTTTCCCCACACGTCGTGAACGGTACCGTCGATGGCGCCGAGCTGGGAGTCGCCGTAATGCGCGGCGAAGCGCTCGAGGCGTGCGTCGCCATTCGCGAGGGCGACCTCGCCGCTCACCGCCGATGTCCGTGCCAGTCCCCTGTATGGCACGCCACTCACGTCCTCGAACGCCAGACGCAGCGCCAGCAAGTCGCGGTTGGCGGGCTCGCCGAGGCGTGCGAGCTGGCTCAGGTGCCCGCGGACGTTCCCGGACACCACCCGGCCGCGACCGTGCTCCACCACGTGCGCCAGGTAACGAAGGGTCTCACCCATGACCCCGAGTGGCAGGCGGTGGCGCACGCGGCTCACGTCGAGCCAGGGGCTCTCGAGATCGATCGCGAGGCGTGGATCGCCCGAGCCGAGCTCGTCGAGGGTGGCGCGTCCGTGGACCTGGACGTCGTCGCCGTCGAGCGCCCACTCGTCGGCGATCCAGCTCCCACCGTGCCGTGCGGCGCGGACGCGGAAGGCGAGAGCGGCCAGCGCTTGGGGCTCGCTCCAGGCGGTGGGGATCGTCCACGCCGCGTTCGCCACGCGGGTGTCCAGCTCGATGGCGAGATCGCCCCCGAGACTTCCCGTGAGGCGGCTGTGAGTGCGACTCACGCCGCCGATCGTCGCGCTCGCGCCCAGCGCTCGTTGCAGCCACGGGCTCGCCAGCGCCAGATCCAGATCGGTGAGGCTCAACTCGATGTCGAGGGGTGCGCTGGCGAGCGCGGCCACCTGGCCGACGCCGCTGATCGTGGCATGCGCTTCGAGGCGGGTTCCCGCAGCGGGCATGACGGAAGTGCGGGGCTCGATCACGCGACCGTGCGCCTCGAATTCGAGGGTGTTGGCGCGACGACGGTTCTCGACCGTCGCATCGAGCGGCTCGAGCACGGCGCGTTGCGGACCGTCGGGATGACGCTGGTCCAGCCATTCGAGCCGCGCACCGCGCACCTCGATGCGGTCTGCGGCTACGCGGGTGATGAGGGGGCGTCGCGGCTCGTCGCGCTCGTCGCCGCGGGGGCTCGCTGCCGCCGCGGCGAGCACGCGGTCGAACGCCGCCATCAGGTCGATGGAGCCATCCGCGGCACGCTCGCCGCGCACTCGCGGATGGTCGACGACGATCTCACCGAAGCGCGCCTCGCCGTGGAGGAGCGGCTCGAGCTCGAGGACCACGACCAGCGAGTCGGCCTCGAAGAACGTTCGGCCCGTGGGCCGATCCACGAGCAGGGCATCGTGCACTTCGACACCCAGCCGGCGCCCGAGCCGAACGTGTACCGGGCCGTGGCTCAGCACCAGGCCCGTGCGTGTCGCGAGCTCGTCCGCGGCGCGATCGAGGGCGCGCTCGACGTCCGTGGCACGCCAGGCGCGGATCGCCGCGTAGCCCACCAACGCGAGCAGCGCGAACGCGAGCGCGCGCCGCCGACGTCGCCGGCGATCCGAACGCGCGCGTACCGGTTCGGCTCGATTCGCGGGCGGCTTGCGGCTCACGAGCGGCTCGAGGACGAGCGCGCACTCCGCGAGACGTCAGCTCGGAGCGCGGATCTGCGCGAGGATCTGCTGCTCCATCGCGCGGGGCGAGGCGAGGCCGGGGTAGCTCACCACCGGCACGCGATGGCGATCGAGGATGAAGGTCGTGGGAAAGCCCGCGATGCCGCCGAAACGACGGCCCACGGCATCGCTGCCACGCACCACCGGATAGTCGATGCCGAGCTGACGTGCGGCCTGGCGCGCGTCGTCCTCGGCGTCGTCCATGGCCACGCCGATCACCGTGACTCCCTGGTCCTTGTAGCGCCGGTGCAGCTCGATCAGGCCTGGGATCTCCATCTGGCAGGGGCCGCACCAGCTCGCCCAGAAGTTCACCAGGATCACGTCGCCGTCGAAGTCGCTGAGCTTGATGCTGGTGTTGGAGAAGAGATCTGGCGCGGCGAAGTCCACCGGACCGGCTGCGGCACTGCGTGCGCCGCGATTGCAGCCCGCGCCCAAGGTGACCAACATCACTGCAAGCACGCTCGCGGCGCTACGACGCACGCGTCGCGCCGTGATTCGCCGTCTTCGGTCTGTCGATTCGGTCATCGCGTTGGCAGGCTAGCACCCGACGAAGTTGCCCGGAAATCCAGCCAAACCTCGGTTCGACGCAGGACCGAGGTGTCGCTTTGCTCCGCGTCACGTGCGTGCGATGGTGCGCGGCGCTGGCCCACTGGAGGAGCTTTGCGATGAACGTGACCCCTCGTCGCCGCGCGCGTTCGCACGACACTCGTTGGCGAATCGAGTGTGGCATCTGTTCGCACGCATTCGAGGTCGAGCTTCCGTTCGCGCGCCGCATGGTTTCGACGTGCCCGAACTGCGGCACGGGCAACGTGTGGAACGAACCGGATGCCCCGCTCCCCGCGGCGGAACCGGCCGAGCCGCCTCCCGCTGCGCCAGCGGCACCGACCGTTTCTAGCTGAGCACCGGCAGCTTTTGCCGAGGCCGCTGCCGCTCTTTCGCGAGCGAATCCGCGCTCGCCAGCAGCTTGGCGGCCCGAAACGTCGTGTCGCTGCCTTTCTCAGGCAGTGGGCGTCGACCTTGCAGCGTCCCGTGGCATGGGCGTGCTCCATCCGCCATACGTCGCGGCGTTCGGTTCGGGCGCATCGCGCTCGGACCCGCGGCGTCGCGCTCTCGGCGCACTCGTCGCGGTTGCGACGCTCGCCATGGGTGCAAGCGCCGCGCGTGCGGAGCTCGCCGACGGCATCGAGGAAGCGCGTCACCTGCCGCGCGAATACCACGGTGGAGTGGATGGGGGCTCAGCGCCTGCACCGTCGACCGGTGGCGAGGCCGAGGGCGCGAGCGCATCCACCTCCGACTGGACGGCCTGGTGGGAAGGCGGCCGACTCACAGGCTCGTGGGCGGGGTTGCGCGGGCAGCTCGAAGACGCAGGCCTCGCATTCGAAGGCTCGTGGACGGTGGACCTCTCGTCGGTGCTCGGCGGCGGCCTGCGTCGTCGCGGCGTGCAGCGCTCGCTCGTGGACGTCGCTGCGTGCGTCGATCTCTCGCGCGTCAGCGGGTGGACCGGAGCCACGGTCTACGCCGATTACCAGGTGCTCACGGGAGCCAACGGCTCCGACGACGCCGGCGACATCCAGGGGTTCTCCAGCATCGACGGACGCGACCTCGCGCAACTGAGCGAGCTGTGGTTCGAGCAGCGGCTCTTCGACGACCGGGTGCGCATCAAGCTCGGCAAGGTCGACGCGAACACCGAGTTCGCGTTCGCCGAGAACGCCGGCGGATTCGTCAGCTCGTCGATGGGTATGAGCCCCACGATCCTGCTGCCGACCTATCCGGATCCAGCCACGTCCGTGAACGTGTTCGTGGCACCGAGCGAGGCCACGTACGCGGGCATCGGTGTCTACGATGGCGCCGCCGTCCGAGGTGTGCACACGGGCTCGCGCGGTCCCGCGACCTTCTTCGACGACTTCGCCGAGCTCTTCACCGTCGGCGAGGTGGGCGCGCGCTGGGGCGATGCGCTCGCTGGGCGGCTCGGCATTGGTGGCTGGTATCAGGACGGCGCGTTCGACGTCGACGACGGCGCTGGGACGATCCACCACCGCGGCACCGCCGGTGCGTATCTCGTGCTCGACCAATCGCTGTGGCGGGCGAGCGAGTCGAGCGACGACGAGCGTGGGCTGGCGGGATTCGTGATGTGGGGCTGGACCAAGCCCGCCGTCACCGAGATCGAGCACCACCTGGGCGGTGGCGTCGCTTGGCGTGGACCGTTCGCGGCGCGCGCTGCGGACGAGCTCGGATTTGGTGCCTCGTGGGTGGGCGCGGGCGATGCGCTCGATCCCGCGATCCGGCGCACCCACGAGCTGACGATCGAGACCTACTACGCGGCAGCGGTGAGCGGATGGCTGGTCGTCGAGCCCGACCTGCAGTGGATCGAGAGCCCGCTCGGCGCAGCCGACGCCGACGACGCCTGGGTCGGCAGCCTGCGACTCACCCTGACGCTGTGACCAAGCGCGCTCGGCGCGCGATCCGCGCTGGGCCGGCCGAGGAGACGACGATGCGCTGGACGCTGAGCAGGAAGACGTACGCGAGCTTCGTGGTGGTGGGCGCACTCGCCGCGATGGCCATCGGATTCGGGGTGTACGCGATGAACGACGCCCGCGTGGGTGCGGAGCGCATCCGAGACGAGCTGGTGCGCATGAAGTCCGCCAAGGACCTGCAGCTTCAGGTGGCGAACATGTGGCAGTTCTTCACCGACGCGTCGCTCACACAGAGCGCCGAATCGGTCGAGGAGGCGATGGCGGCAAAGCGCGTGGCGCTCGCGGACGTCGCGGCGCTACGGGACCGTGCGGTGGCGAGCGAGGGGCTCGATCAGGTGACCCAGCTCGTCGACCAGATCGAGTCCATCGGGCGGCGAATGGTGGTCGCTTACGGCGCGAGCGATGCGGCGGGTGATCTGGTGATGGAGGAGTACGACGCGGTCTGCGGCCGCGCGATCGACGCCGTTGCGACGCTGGCCCAGAACGTCGAAGTTCGCGCCACCGCGGCGCACGCGGCGATGCTGGGAATGCTGACTCGGGCCACGTGGATCGGCTGCACGCTCGGTGCCCTGGTCGCGCTGGCGCTCGGTGCCGTCGCCGAGGTGGTGCGTCGTACGGTGGTGTCGCCGGTTCGGCGTGTCGCGCAGCAGCTCGCTCACGCCGATCTGAACACGCTCTTCGAGGACACGCGGCGCGACGAGATCGGCGATCTCACCCGCGGCTTCGATGCGTTCGTGACCTCGATTCGTCACACCGTCGACAGCATCGCGCGGGTCTCCCACACCGTGACCGCCGCTGCCGGTGAGCTGGCGCAGGTGAGCGAGGGGTTGCACGGTTCCAGCGAGTCCACGTCCGAGCGCGTGCATTCGGCGCAGGTGTTGGCGAGCGAGGTGAATGCCAGCCTGCATACCCTCGCTGCAGCGGCGGAGGAGATGGACGCGAGCGTGCGCGAGATCTCCAGCAACGCCTCACAGGCCACTTCCGTGGCCCGCGAGGCCGTGGAGGTCGCCACGCGTACCCGCGAGGCGATTCACCAGCTCGGCACGAGCAGCTCCGAGATCGGCAACGTGGTCAAGCTCATCACCTCGATCGCCGAGCAGACCAATCTGTTGGCGCTCAACGCGACCATCGAGGCCGCGCGGGCCGGCGAGGCGGGCAAGGGTTTCGCGGTGGTGGCGAACGAGGTCAAAGAGCTTGCGACCCAGACGGCCTCCGCGACCGGCGACATCGGCTCACGCGTGGCCTCGATCCAGTCGAGCACCGGCGCCGCGGTGAGCGCCATCGAGCGCATCGGTTCGGTGATCGATCAGATCCGCGATCGCCAGGGATCCATCGCCAGCGCCGTCGAGGAACAGAGCGCCACCACGCACGAGATCGCACGTCACGTGTCGAGCGCCGCTGCTGGCGCAACCCGCATCGACGGGACCATGGGCGAGGTGGCGGATGCGGCGAACGTGACCCTCGAGGGCTCGACCCGGGTGCAATCGGCCGCAACTCGGCTGCGCGAGATGGCGGTCGAGCTGGACCGGCTCGCGGAGCGCTTTCGCGGGGGCCGTGCAGCCTCGGATGGTGCTGCGCCGCGGCTGAGCGTCTCGCACGCCACGCCGCAGGCTCGGCTGCGTGGGTCGGGGCAAGAGGCCGGTGTCGTGGCTTACGAGCGGGCCGCCTGAGCCTCCCACGGCTCGCGGCTCGCGTGGCCGCAAAAAAAAGACGAGCGGGGTGGTTCTCACCACCCCGCTCGTGTGCTCGCTCGTGGTGCGAGCGAGTCGGACGTCGCTCAGCGGATCATTTGCCCAGGAAGCCGTTCAGCTTCTGGCCGAGCCCACTGGCGAAGAGCCCACGCGTCACGTTGCGCAAGAGCTTGTAGCGGGAGCCGCTGTACGGGTACCAGAAGAGCTCGCTCTTGCCCGTCGACACCACTGGGTAGTTGATGTGGTAGCCCTCGCACAGCCCGCGCAAACCCTCGTCCGAGTGCACGCGACCCACGCCGGACTCTTTCACGCCGCCCCACGGCGTCTCCGGTGCCGCGTGGGTGAAGAGCACGTCGTTGACCATGATGGTGCCGGCTTCGAGCTGCTCGGCGATCCGGCGGCCCTTCGCCACGTCGTTGGTGAAGACGTAGGCATTGAGGCCGAAGCGCGAGTTGTTGGCGCGCTGAATCGCCTCTTCTTCCGAGGCGACCTTCATGATCGGTAGCGTGGGGCCGAAGGTCTCGTCCTTGATGGCTTCCATGTCTTCGTTCACGTCGACGAGAACGGTGGGCGGATAGAACTGTCCCTTGCCCTCGGGGCGGGCACCGCCGGTGAGCGCCTTGGCTCCCTGAGCGAGCGCCGCTTTCACCTGCTTCTCGACGATCTCGAGCTGACCGGGATCGCACATGGCGCCGACGTCGGTCTTGTCGTCGAGCGGGTTGCCCATACGCAGCTCTTTGGTGAGCTCCACGACCCGCTTGACCAGTGGCTCGTAGATCTTGCCGACCGCGTACACGCGCTCGACCGACGCACACACCTGACCAGCGTTCGCGAAACCTCCCCACACCACGCCGCGCGCGGCGCGCTCGAGGTCCGCGTCCTCGCACGCGATGAGCGCGTCCTTGCCGCCCAGCTCCATCGAGCACGGGATGAGCATCTTGCCGCAGATCTCCGCCACCTTCTTTCCGGTCTCGACCGAGCCGGTGAAGTTCACGTAGTTGGCGAGGCCGGTCTCGATCATCTTCGACGCCACGCGGCCCGGCGCCGTCACCACCTGCACCAGATCGGGATCGATCCCCGCGTCGTGGAAGAGCTTGGCGCCGCGGCTGATGATGAGCGGCGTCAGGCTCGCGGGCTTGATGACGACGCTGTTGCCCGCCATCAGCGCCATGCACACCTCGCCGTAGGTGATCGAGAACGGGAAATTCCAGGGCGAGATGATCAGCACCACGCCGCGCGGGCGGTACTGGACGTAGCTGCGCTTGTGCTTGAGCAGGTGCAGCTTGATGGGCTTGGGGGCGAGGATCTTCTCGGCGCGCTTGGCGAAGTAGGTCGAGAGATCCGCGATCGGCATCAGCTCCATGCTGATCGCTTCCTGGCGGGTCTTGCCGTTTTCCTTCGAGATCAGCTCGGCGAGCTCGTCGATGTGATCGAGGAGCTGCTGCCGAAACGCGAGCACCAGGCGGGCACGCTCGGCGAAGGATTTCTTGGCCCATTTCTTCTGCGCCGCGGCGGCGCGCCGCAGGGCGTCCATCGCCTCGGACTCGCTCATCGACGGGACTTCGCCGATTTTCTCGCCGGTCGCGGGATTGAAGCTCTCGATGACGGGACGCTCGAGATCGAGCTTGCGTGCTGCCTCGCCCATGGTCTCCTCCGTGGCGTTTGGGGTCGGAACGGAACGTCGGCGCGCGAGGGATCTGCGATTTGCGGCCGCGTCGGTTAGGCATACCATACGGCCCAAAACCTCGGGAAACCGTCGATCCGCGAGGCGACTCGCCGGCGCGGGCAGGTGCGGTTCGATCCGAGGTGCACGAGGAAATCGCGATGGAAAGCACGACTGCTCGCCCACGACGACCGGTGGCGTTGGTCACGGGTGCTTCTGCCGGATTGGGTCGTGCGTTCGCGGAGCGATTGGCCAGGGCGGGTCACGACCTGGTGCTGGTGGCCCGCGATCGCGCACGCCTGACTGAGCTCGGTCGCGCGTTGGCCGACGCCCACGGTGCGCACGCCGAGGTGCTCGCCGTGGATCTCACCACACCCACCGGACGCGAGCGCGCCGCGGAACGGGTGAGTCGCGGCGTCGACTACCTGGTGAACAACGCCGGCTTCGGAACCGTGGGAGAGTTCGCGCGGCTGCCCGTCGCGCGGGAGCTCGAAGAGATCGATCTCAACGTGGTGGCGTTGAGCCGTCTCACGCGTGCGGCGCTGCCTCCCATGCTGGAGCGAAAGCGCGGTCGCATCCTCAACGTGGCGTCGTTGGCGGGGCTCGCACCGGGTCCCTACACTGCGACCTACAGCGCCACCAAGGCCTTCGTGGTCTCGCTCACCGAGTCGCTGGCCGAAGAAGCTCGCAGCGGCGGTGTGAACGTGATGGCGCTCTGTCCGGGGTTCACCCGCACGGAGTTCCAGGATCGCGCCAACATGAACGTCGGGCACGTGCCGGGGATTGCGTGGATGAGCGCCGAATCCGTCGTGGACTCGGCGCTGGCGGCGATCGAGCGCGGCGAGGTGGTGCACGTGCCGGGCATGCTCAACCGCCTGTCGCGCGCGGGTCTGCGGGTGGTGCCGCGGCGGCTGGTGTCGCGCATGGTGGCGGTGGGCTCGCGGAAGTTCACCCCTTGATCCGCGAGCTGGTCGAATCCTTCGTCTTCCAGCCCACGCGCCGACTCGGGTGGACGCCGGCTGACGTGGCCGTCTCGTACGAGGACGTGTTTCTCGACACCCGCGATGGGGTGCGCATTCACGGCTGGTGGGTACCGGCTCGTCCCGACGCGCCGGTGCTGCTCTTCTGCCACGGCAACGCCGGCAACATCGGCGATCGCGTCTACAACGTGAAGCTGCTTCACGAGGCCGGGATCGCGGTGCTGATCTTCGATTACCGCGGCTACGGCCGAAGCGACGGCAAGCCGTCCGAGGCCGGTGTCTACGACGACGCGCGCGCCGCCTGGGATTGGCTGATCGGCGCGCGCCAGGTGCCGCGGGAGCGGGTGAGCCTGTTCGGGCGGAGCCTGGGTGGTGCAGTCGCGATCGAGCTCGCGACCCAGGTCGAGCCGCATCGGCTCGTCGTCGAATCCACCTTCACGTCGATTCCGGACATGGTGCCGACGGCGCTCCCCTTCGTTCCCAAGGCCCTGGTGCCACGGCTCTTCGATTCGATTGCCAAAGTGGGGCGCGTGACCTGTCCGGTGTTGGTGCTGCACGGCACCCGGGACGAGCTGGTGCCGTTCGAGATGGGACGCACGCTCTACGCGGCGATCCACGTGCGGAAGCGGTTTGCGCCGATCGAGGGCGCGGGACACAACGACACGGTCGACGTGGGCGGCGCGCCTTACATCGCCGCGATTCGTGAGTTCCTGTCGTCGGGCTGAGCGTCGTCGCCGGCTCGCGGCGCAGGACTCGCCATCACGTCTGCGGGTGCGGCGCTCGTCGTCGAAGGCTCGTCCGCGACCTCGGCGGCAGGTCCTGCGAGCGAGGTCACACTTGTGCCGTGCGCTTCTCGAGCCGGGGCGAACGCGGTCTCGAACACGATGCTGTCGAGCGTGGTCGCGAGCCAACGCTGCTCGGGCGCGCTCAGGTGTGCGGCGAGACGAATGCGCCCCCTACCGAGGAATCGAAGGCCGAGCCCGGGGCGCCATCGGAGCCATACCGCCGCGGTCCGCTCCCGCGTGTCGTCTGCACGGGGTGCGGCGCGACGCCGCGCGACGGCGAGGACGCGCTCGATGGGGATCCGCCGCGCCGTCGAACCGAGCAATCGCACTCGTCGCAGCGTGAGCGTGTCGTGATCGACTCGGATCTCGATGGCCCGCGTGCTCACCGCCGCCACGACCTTCCCGAGCCACAGCACGCTCGCGCCCGCGCCCGCCACGGCCAGCGTCCAGAGTGTGGGGTGCGCGGTCGTCGTCACGACGCGAAGTGCCGCGAGCGCGGCAGCGCCGAGCGCGAGCGGTGGCGCCAGCCCGAGCAGCCGCCGCGGCAGGGAGCGCGCCCGGATGGTGACGATCGCGCCGGGTGTCGAGCTGGTCGTGACCGTGAGCGCATCGCCAGTCGGCGGTTCGACGTCCAAGCGACCGAGGCTGGGAGCGAGGCTCGCCATCACGGGCCACTCGCGCTCACAGACGGCACACACGGTGGCTTCCACGATGCGACCGGCTGGTCCGGGTCGCTCGTCGAGGCTGCTTCGGCACTCGGGGCAGACGAGCGCGTGCCGCGGCACCCAGCCGGGAATGCGGCCTCGGCGCCATGCGGCGTGAGCCGCGGCAGCGCGGATCGAAGCGGCGAGGCGCTGCGCGGATCCCGCATCGAGCCGCTCGGCGATCGTGACCACGCGCGGCCCGGAACGCATGCGCACCCGCCAGCGATCCGAGGATGCGGCTTGGCGAGCGGGCTTGCCCGTTCGAGGCGGCAACGCCGCGATGTCGGTGGTGCGTTCGTAGCCGAAGCGCGCGAGCCTCACGAATGGGCCGCGTCGCCACTCGACGGCCATGTCGCTCCGCCGCAGGAGGATTCGACGGGGTGGCAGCGGCAGCGTCAGCCACACGATGCCTCGTGCGAGCACCACCATCGTCGAAGCCAAGAGCGCCACGGCGCCCCCGACCGTGAGCACGCGGGCCAGGGTGAGCGTCCGACCGGGCGCGTCTCCCGTCACGATCGCGACCACGCCGAAGAGCGCCAGGGCAGACGCTGGGAACGCGAGGCGATCGATCCCGCGCAGCCACGCGGTAGCGAGGTTCGTCGAAGCGGGAAGCTCGATCTGCGGGTTGCCGTCCTCGTCGTCCGACGTGCGCACGCCGTGTTGCGTTCGCCCGGCGTCGTCCCACGCGAGCTCGACCCACGCGCCACATCCGTCGCACCAGGCGATCGCGGGCTCGCCGTTCGGGACGCGCTCGCTTTCGGCGAACCGTTCGGCGCCGCAGCGCGCACAGCGCACGGCGGCCGAGCCGAGCTCGGGTGCCACCGTCGGGGCGAGGGTTGCGCCGTGGGGTTGGGTGCGACCTCCGGCGTCGTCGCCGCGCTCGATCCACGGTGCCAGCCGTTCGAAGAGCTCGCCGGCGCTCTCGTCGTCGAGGCCGCGTGCGATCGAGA
>CAYUSL010000017.1:15954-20145 GCA_964447125.1 uncultured bacterium
GCGAGCGCGATGAACGCGACCGCCGCCACCGGTTCCGCGGAGTCCGCAGCGAGCCAGCGGTGGGCATCAAGAGGGGTGGCGGCGCGCACCAGCGCGACACCGGCCGCGAGCGTGAGCCAAGCGCATGCCGCGAGTACCACGTCGAGCGCGCGATCGGGCGCCGCTGCGCGCTGGATCGAGATCGAGATCTCGTCCGGCCCTTCTTCGACTTCGAGCTCCGGGCGTGGGTGCGTCGCAGTCCTGGGATCCATCGACGCTTCGCTGGGTGAGGATGTTCACGTGCGGCGCACGCGCCGCGGGAAAGGAAGTCCGCTCAGCCGGCGCTCGCCCACGCGCGCCAGCGCGCGGGCTCGGTACCCAAGTCCTGGCCGGCGAGGCGGGTGAGCGATTGCTGAGCGGCACGCGCGATGCGCGGGTCGGCGCTGGAGAGCTTCTCGATCACGTGTGCCGCCGCGCGCCTGTCGCCGATGGCGGCGAGCGCAAAGCAGATCTCCACGGTGGCGCTGGTATCGGTCTCGCGGTCGAGGGCGATCACCAGCGGATCGAGCGACTCGGGCAGCGCGAGCTGCTTGAGCCCCGCCGCAGCCGCAGCGCGCGCGTGGGCGCCGCCGGTGGCGAGCACCTTCTCGAGGTCGTCGCGCACGCTGGCCCCGGAGATGCCGACCAGTGCTGCGGCGGCGGCCCGCGACACGTTGGCATCCATGTCCGAGATCGTGGCCAGGAGCAGCTTCTCGGCGCCCGGCACCCGGAGCTCCGCCAGGCGATAGACGGCGGTGAGCCGCTGCGTCGCGTTGCCCTCACGCAGCATGCGCGTCACGGTGTCGGCCTCGCGCACCGGGCTCGGTGCAGCACCCAGCTCTTCGAGCGCGGCCAGCTCCCGCGAGCGGTTGCCGGCGACGTCGCGCTCGAAGCTGCGCAAGGCTTGCGGCAACTCGGCGATGCTCACACGCTCACCCTCGGCGCCACTACCCGAATCGCCGGCGCGTGGCGCCGCCAGTCGGTCGATCGCGGCCTGGGCCTCGATGCGGTAGATGCCGCCGCGATAGAGCACCTGCATGAGCGCTGGGAACGCCGAGAGCTTGCCCACGGCACCGAGGGTGCGCAGCGCGTGCAGCGTGAAGCTCTGCTCTTCGCGCAGATCCGTCACCACCAGGTTGAGCGCGTCCTGGATCTCGGTGAGGTGCAGCGCTTCGACGGCGTCGAGCGTGGCGTGACGCAGCTCCGCTGGAGCCTCGATGTCCAGGTTCTTCTCGAGGACCCGCGCCAGATCGGCGCGGAGGTCCTCGGCCTCGCGCGGCAGCAGATCCTTCCAGGCGGCGAGGCTCTGGGTGGCTGCGAGGCGCACCGCCATCGACGAGTCGCGAAGCGAGCCGGTGACGAGGTCGAACGCGCGCCGCGCCAGCTTGGGCTTGGCGAGGCGCCCGGTGCGTCGATCGCTGGCGAGCGTCTCGAGGGCGAGCCGCCGCACCTCCGGATCCTGGCTGCCGAGCCGCTCCGCGGGTCCGCCCAGTGGATCGCGAAACCACCACGCCAGCCCAGCGCCGGCGACGCCGGCCACCAGCGCCGCGATCAGCGCCGCTCGCGCCCAGCCGCGCTTGCGCTTCACGGTCTTGGTGACTCGCGTCAGCACCGAGGGCGCGGCCACCGAGATCTCTGCCCCTTGCAGGAAGCGATCGAGATCGTCGGCGAGCGCGCCCGCCGACGGGTAGCGCCGCGCGCGATCCTTCTCGAGTGCTTTGAGCGTGATCCGTTCCAGCTCGGGTTCGAGCTTCGGGTTGAGGGTCCGCATGGGCGGCGGATCCTCGAACAACACCTGGCGCAGAGTTTCGGCGAGGGAGGCGCCGTGGAAGGGCGGAGAGCCGGCGAGCAGCTCGTAGAGCATCGCCCCCAGGCTGAAGACGTCGCTCAGCGCATCGACTTCGTGGATGCGGCCGTCCGCCTGCTCGGGCGCCATGTAATTGGGCGTGCCCATCAAGTCGCCGGTCTGCGACAGCATGCTCTCGGCACCGCCCAGGTCCTTCGCGAGACCGAAGTCCATGACGCGCGGCTCGCGGCGGGCGTCGATCATCACGTTTGCAGGCTTCAGGTCGCGGTGCACGATGCCTTGGGAGTGGGCGTAGTCGAGGGCGCGCGCCACTTTCGACATCAGCGCCAGCGAGCTGCGCACGTTGCCGCGCTCGCCCTTCGCCAGATCGAGCAGCATGCGCCCTTCGACGAATTCCATGACCAGGTAGCGCGTGCCGTCGATCTCGCCGTACTCGTGGATGGGCACGATGCACGGATGCTTGAGCCGCGCGATGGTGCGGGCCTCACGCTCGAAGCGCTTGATGGCGGCCTGGTTGGACGCGTTACCGCCGATCAACGTCTTGATGGCGACGAAGCGGTCGAGCTTCGGGTCGCGCGCCTTGTAGACGATGCCCATGCCGCCGCGGCCAATCTCGTCCACGATCTCGTAGCGGCCGAAGGTGCGCGGTCCGGGGCGTGTCTCCGCCTCGACCGGCGCCGGCGCAGGGATCGAGGGGGCTCGCGATATGCCGAGGGCGAGCTTGGGGCGCTCGGCATCGGGGGTGATCGTGCTGGTAGGCTTGCGTGGGATGGAGTCGGCAGGCGCCGTGGGCGCCTCCTGATCGAAACCGCTCATCAGCCAGTCGTCGCGATCCTCGGTGCCGGACGCGGCGTTACTGCTCGCCCCCGCGTCCGAGCGCGGCGGATCGTCGAACGACACGGCCGCGCGCGGATCGTCGGAGATGTTGATGAACGCCGAATCCTCGGCAGGATCGAGATTGATGCCGTCGATGCCGGGGGCCGATGCGGCCGACGGGAGACGCGGGTCGGCGTCGGCAACGCCGATCGCGAGACTCGACGACAGCTCGATCGCGTTGCGGCGCTCGGTGCCTTCGTTGCCCGACGACGTGGTGATCGTGGTGGTGCCGCCCACGCCGCGATAGCGCGTGACGTGACCGCAGCGCCTGCAGCGGTATGCCTTGCCGATCTCGAGCGTGCTGGCCGCGTAGACGGTCCGACACTGGTCGCACACGAACCGAACGGGCGGGGTCGAGGCGGAGCGGGACGCGGCATCCATCGGATCGGGGACCTGGTCGCTCGATCATATCCCACGACCGGATGCGGTTCGCACAGTCGCCGAAGGTGTCGCTTTCCGTTCGCACGGCCGCGTCAGCGGCGCGGCGATCGTTGACCGGATGCGCACCCGCGGCTATGTCGCCCGTCGATTGCGCCACGCGAGAGGAGCCGCATGAATCCGAGTCCTCGTCCCCTGACGCTCGGCGAACGCACGCGCCGGGTGGTGGGCAAGACCGCCATCGACGTGGGATTGCGCAGCTTGTCGCGGGTGGGTCGGATGCACCCGCTCGCCGATCCAGCGCGGCACGGCGTCGAGGTGCTGGGTGACGTGCCCTATCGCGCCGATCCCCAGCCCCACGAGCGGCTCGACGTCTATCGACCGATCGAACGGAATGGCCCTGCGCCCGCGGTGCTCTACATCCACGGCGGCGGTTTCCGGATCCTCTCCAAGAACACCCACTGGATGATGGGGCTCGCCTTCGCGCGGCGCGGTTTCGTGGTCTTCAACATCGACTACCGGCTCGCACCGCGACACCCATATCCCGCGGCGCTCGAGGACGCGGCGCGCGCTTACACGTGGCTGATTGCTCACGGTGCGGAGTACGGGGCCGATGCGTCGCGCATCGTCGTCGCGGGCGAGTCGGCGGGTGCCAATCTCACTGCGGCGCTCGCGGTGCTCACGTGCTATCGCCGACCCGAGCCCTGGACGAAAGCGGTCTGGGACACTGGGCGGGTCCCCGTCGCTGCGCTGCCTGCGTGCGGCATTCTGCAGGTCTCCGATCACGAGCGCTTCCGCCGTCGCAAGAAGCTGCGCCCGTGGCTGGCCGATCGCATCGCCGAGACCTGCGAGGCCTATCTCGGCGTGAGCGAGTCCACGACACCGAACGATCGTGCCCTCGCCGATCCGCTCGTGATCTTCGAAAGCGGCGAGAAGCCGGAGCGGCCGCTACCGCCGTTTTTCGCCGGTGTCGGCACCCGCGATCCGTTGCTGGACGACACCCGGCGGCTGCAGGTGGCGCTCGACCGTCTGGGCGTGCCGTGCCGCACCCGGTACTACCCAGGCGAGGTGCACGCCTTCGAGGCCCTCGTCTGGCGGCCGCAAGCGCAGCG
>CAYUSL010000017.1:20245-27919 GCA_964447125.1 uncultured bacterium
ACCCAGGCGAGGTGCACGCCTTCGAGGCCCTCGTCTGGCGGCCGCAAGCGCAGCGCTTCTGGAACGACACGTTCGCGTTCCTCACCGAGCACGGCATTGCACCGCCGCGCGGCTGACGCGCGCTCCTCGGCCTCGTCACGCAGCGCTGCCGCGTCGGTGCCGGCGATCCACGAGCACGGCGAGCGCTGCTGCGCCGAGCCCGTAGGTGGAAATCGAGGCGATGAACAGGCCCCAGGGCCACAGCAGCGGCATGTCGAGATAATCGGTTCCAGGATAGGCCAGCGCGAGGAGGAGCCGCGTGACTGGCCAGTGGATCAACGCCTCGACACGAACCGCGCTGGTCGCGGGCGAGGACGAGAACGGGTGGTAGCCGACTTCGAACAGCCCGATCGCGACGTTCGTCGACAAGAGCATCTGCAGCGCTGCGACCGTGTACGCCACAACTGCGCCGAGCGCGAAGCGCCACGCGCGGCTAACGCGCTGTCGACGCCGATACGCACGTGCCCAGGCCGCCGCGTACGTGACGAGCGTGGCTGCTAAGAGCCACAGGAAGAGCGTCGCGGTTCGACTCTCGCCCAGCACGAGCGCACCTCCATTCACCGCACCTTGGGGTACCAGCGGGCGAGTCGCTGGGCGGGGATGCCGCTCACGAAGAGCAGTGTGATCAGCCAGTTGCGAAGCGTCGCGTAGACGAGGCCTTCCCGTTCCCAACGGCGAGAAGAGTTGGTGACGCGTTCGCGGAGCAACTGTACGCGCCCGGCTCGCTTCAGACGTCTGGCGAAGGCGACGTCCTCGAGGACCGGCACGGGTGGAAACCCGCCAAGTTCTTGGAAGAGCGCGCGGCGCACGAAGACGGCTTGGTCGCCGTAGGGCACGCGCGTCAGCGTAGCCCGCAGGTTCGCGCCCCATTCGACGACCCGATAGCGGGTGCGCGAGTCCTGGATCGATACCCGGAACGCGCCGCCGATGACCGTTGGATCCGTGAGCGTGGCGCTGACCGCGTCGAGGGCGCGCGCGGGCAACCGTGTGTCCACGTGGACGAAGAGCAGTACCTCGCCGCGTGCGATCGCGGCTGCGGCGTTGAGCTGCATCGCACGCCCCGGCGGTGTCACGAGCAAGCGGTCGACGCGCGGTCGAGCCAACGCCGCCGTGCGATCGCTGCTGCCGCCGTCGGCGGCGATGATCTCGAATGGGCCGAGAGCCCGCAGCCGATCGAGCGCGTCGGCGACCAACGCCTCCTCGTCGAGGAGCGGCACGACGATCGAGATGCGATGCAGGTGGTGGCTCACGGTGCGAGACCCGCGGCGCTCACCCGGCCTCGTTCCCATCCGGACCCCGCGCGGTTGCGAACGACGGCAGCGCGCGCGGGACATCGGTGGTCGGACCACCCAGATGCGTCCCGTCCTCCAGGCGGAAGCGGCGCACCTCGGTGGTGAGACCTTCGGCTTGCTCGAGGAGCTGCTGCACGTGCCGGCTCATCGCTTCGATCAGGGCGCTGCTGTCGCGGGTGGCGGCGCGGATGGTCTCGACCGCATCGGCCACCCGCGCGCCGCTGCGGTCGAGCTCGCCCGTCGAACGCTGGACGCTCTCCACCGTGTCGCGAATGGTAGCCACGCGCCGCACCACGCGCTCGACACCGTCGCGCTGCTCGGCGGTGCTTTGCTTCACCATCTGCGCGTGGCCGCGGACCTCGTCGGTGGCGCGCTGGATTCGCTCGCTGCCGCGGCGCTGTTCCTCGGTGGCGCGGGTGATGGCTGCCACTCCGGTCGCCACCTTCTGGATCGCCCGCCGCAGGTACTGTCCTTGCCGTGCTTGCTCTTGCGCGGCGAGGGCGATGCCTTTGGCGCTCTCGGTGGACAACACGGCGCTGGCGACGATCTTCTCCAGCGATTCTCCGGTTTCTCGCGAGCGCAGCTCGCCGTCCTCGATGCTGGCGCGGCCGGTGCTCTCTGCTTGCTGGGCGCTGGCGCCAGCGCTGCGGATGCGCTCCACCAGGCGCTCGATGTCGGCGGCGCGCTCGCGGCTCTTGATCGAGAGCTCCTTGATGTCGTTGGCGATGACCGCGAGCTCGGCGGCGCCCTCGCCGGCGCGTGCGGCGATGATCGTGGCGTTGAGCGCCAGCAGCTTGGTGCCGCCGATGATCGAGCGCTGGATGCGCAGGACCTGATCGATCTCCTCGATGTGGCGCTGCAGCGTGTCCATCGCGTCGCGTCCTGCGGCGGACGTGGCCACGATGTGGTCGATCGACGCTGCCGCTCTCGCCACCGCGGACTGGGCTTCCCCTGCATCGTGGATCACGCGCTCGGCGAGCGCGTGGGTCTGATCGGCACGCTCGCGGATCTGCTGCATGGAGCGATCGATCGAGAGCATCGCCTCGACGGTGGTCTCGGACTCGCCTTCGAGCTGGGCGCTCGCCGCGGCCTCCTCGCGGATCGAGCTGGCCATCGCGGCGATCGAGGCGGCGGTGCTCTCGGCGGAGCGGCTCAGCATTTCGACGTGGCCGTCGACGGTGACGATGGATCGCCCCATCGTCTGGATCGAAGTCTCGGTGTCGCCGGCAGCGGATTCGAGCGCCTCGATGCTGCTGCGGATCCCCACGATCGATTGGCTCATGCTCGCGATCGAGGCGACGCTGTCCTCCACCGAGCGCGTTTGGGTGCGCGCGGCATCGTCGACCCGCTTCGCCCGCTCCACGAGCTGTGTCGCGATGGATCCGACTTGCTGGGCCGCGTCGCTCACCCGGCCGATGAGCCGCACCAAGTTCTCGTGCATGCGCCGAAAGCTCAGCGCCAGCGCGCCGATCTCGCCGTCGGTGGTGACCCGCACCGGCTTGGAGAGGTCACCGCGGGCGATTCGTTCGCTCGCTTCCTCGATTTGCGCCAGCGGTGCGCTGAGCATCTGCGCGAAGATCGCGATCAGCGCCGCCACCAGCGCGAGCACGCCGGCGCCGAGCGCCACCACGATGCCCACGGCATCGCCGAGCGCACCGGTCGCACGAGGAAACACCCACCAGAGCCGCGGTGCGCGCAGCGCATCCGGAGCGACCTGGTCGAGCGGCCGGCTCACCACCAGGCGCTCGCCGACGACGTCCAGCTCGCCGACCGTCTCGCCCGTGCCGACGCGTGCGATCAGCTCCGCGGGAAGGGTCGAGTCGGCGAGCCGGTAGAACCCGCCGGTGCGCTCGCGCGCGCGGCCGGTCGCGGGATCGACGAAGAGCTCCGCGGACGTTTGGTAGATCACCTCACCCGTCGGCCAGGCGAGGAGCAGCGTGCCGTCGTTCCCCGCCGAGCGCCGCATGCGCTCCTCGAACGCCTGCGGGCTGAGCGGCATTCCTTCGCTGGCGATCTCGCGCGCCAGCGCCGCGAGGCGCTCCGCTCGCGCGCCGAGCCACGACGCTTCGATGGCACGCTGCGCCTGGTGGGAGATTACGCAGCCGAGGAACACCACGGGTACCACCGCGACGGCGAGCGCGAAGAGCCAGAGCTCGAGGGTGATCCGGCCGCCGGTGCCGGGCGCCAGCTCGCCTGTGCGATCGATCAGCGCGGCCAGCGCCGGCCCGATCGACCAGCGGCAACGGAAGTAGCACGCAACGCCGAACGTGAAACTGACGAACACGCCCGCAGCGGCGACGCCGAGGAGCTGCTGCGGGCTGAAGCGCGCGTAACCCGCATTCATCGTCGCGAGCCCGATCACCAAGAGCGACACGGCGACTCCGGTGAGGCGAGTCGCGAGCCACGCGGGATAGCGTTGCAGACGTGTCAGCGCCGCCGAGTCCGCAGCGCGATCGGAACCCGCGCCCGCAGCATCCACGAAGCGTGTGGCGATCGCCCGGAACGCACGGCGGTGCAGCGCGAGACCGAAGAACCCGAGCCCGATCGCCATCCACACGTCGACGGCCACCACCGCGCGCTCTTGCCGCGGTGTCAGGTCGATCGTGAGCCACACGAAAGCGAGCCCCAGGACACAGCCGAATGCCGTGACGCCGAGGACGAGGCGATCGATGCGGCTGCGCGTGGCGCGTGCGACGAGTTCCACGACCTCGGGTCATATCACGATCGCCGACGCCACTGGCCGCCCTCGAGGGACCAGCTCTCGATGGTTCCCGACAAGTTGGTGCGCACGGCCCACACGGTTTCGGCGGCATCTCCGGCGTGGAGGTAGACGGTCCCCGCGCCGGCATTGCCGCGTGGATAGAACGCCACCTTGTCGGTGCCACCGCTGAACGAGATGCCGTCGGCGAAGACGGTGGTCCCGCCCGGGCCTTCGCGCACGCCCGGTGCGCCGAAGCGGATGCCCCGCGGCAGCACCTTCACCATGCGCGCGGAGCGAAAGCCGTCGAGCAGCACCTGCGCGGCCTCGCGCTCGCCCGGGTCCTCGGTGTGGTCGTCGTCGAGGTCGGCGAATGCGGTGTAGACGCCATCGGCGGGTTTGAGCGGCATCGGTGCGAAGTCGACGTACACCGTGCGATCGAGGGTGATCGCACGTGCCCTGGCGACGCGCAGCGCCAGCACCAGCTCGTGGGCGGTGACCCGCATGCGAGCGTGGGAGTCGCGCGCCAGCGCCACGCTTCCCACGAGCCAAAGCCCGCCCACCACCGCCAGCACCGCGAGCAGCTCGGGAATCGAGAATCCCGAGTCGCCGCAGGATCGGAATCGCACGCTCGCCATGACGCCTCCGCGGATGCGTAGCCGCGGCTTTCGCGGCGCGCACGCCGCCGAGCGCAATCGCGATGCCGCGATGCCGGCAGCGCACGCGCAGCGGATCTCGCAGTCAGATCGCCGTGTCGACGGCGGTCTGGCAGGCGTTGGCGCTGCCGAGCTGCGTCCCGATGGGCGCGGCGTGCGGCCCTCGGGGGCGCACCGCGGTCGGCCTCAGTGGATCTCGCGCAGTGCTCTTGCCAGCGCGCCGCCGCGCGGTTGATCCACGATTCGCGCGTCGCGGCACACGAACCCGCCCACGCGATCGAAGTCGCCAGCGTCGCGGGGCAGGATCAGGATCGATTGCAGTGTGCCGTGTGCATCGACTCGCGGGAGCGCGTTCCAGCGTTCGGAGGCGAGCACGAAGCGCTCCGACGACCAGATGGCCTCCATCGCCTGCCTGGGGTCGAGCGCGGCGGAGGCGGCAGCCGGCCAACCCGTGACGCAGAATTCCGCCGCGCGGTCCGCGTCTCGAATCCGATCCATCGTGCTCTCGACGAACGGCCGCGAGCTGGCGAACCAGACGGCCTGGTGGAATGCGCCTACGGCAGCGATGCCGTTGACGAACATGAGCACCAGCAGCACCACGCCGCTGAGCGTCCATCGCCATCGCCAAGCCGCCGCGGCCGCTTCGCCTGCGTCCCCGCGTCGGCTGCGGTGCCACCAGCTCGCGAAGGCGTGGCCCAGCAGGCAGACACCCACCGCCGTGACGAGGAACGTCGCGATGGCCCAGCCGTTCGCGTGAAGGCCCGGCAGCACGCGCGCGAGAAAGCCGATCCACCCCACCGCGAGCGTGACGGGGACGTCGATGAACACCCAGCAACCGGTGAGGCTCGCGATGACCAGCAGCAAGAAGAGCTTTGTTGCCCAGAGGACGACATCGCCGGCTCGAGCGAGCGACGAGCGCTCGCTCATCGAGCACGCTCGGTGAGGCGCTGCTGAATCTCGGCCACGGGTAAGCGCGTCACGTCGCCGTTCGAGAGCAGCACGTAACGCTCGGCACCGTAGAGGCCGGGCTCCCACACCAGCGGCACGGCTCCGCGGTCCGGCGTCGCACCCGCCGCGTAGATGAACCGAGCGCCGCTGGGATCCCCCGTTTCCCAGTCGACTGCGGGGATCTCCGCGACGAGGTCGTGGGGCGGAAACGCGCCCGCGTGCTGTGCGGCGTAGCGCCACAGCTCGAGCCGCAGACGCTCGAGACGCTCGCGTCGCGCCGTCAGCGCTGGGTCGCTCACTCGGTCCTGAGGACCGGCCGTGAGCTTGTAGGTCGTGACTTGCTTGGTCCAGGCACCGGGCGTCATGAGCTCCCGGGCGCCGGAGATCATCGTCAGCACCAGCACGAAAGCCAGCCCCCACAGCCCGAGGAGCTGCAGCGCGCGCCGATAGCCGAGGAGCGGCAGGGCGGGGAAATCGCGCCGCACGGCGTTCCAGAGCAGCTGCACGCCTTTTGCCGAGACCAGAAACGCGGCGCCGAAGAACGACACTGCGCTCAGGCGCATTCTCGACACGTCGCTCAAGAAGATGGCGGGCATGCCTGCGAAAGCGGCGGACGGCGCCGCCAGCAGCGACGCCGTGGCGGTTGCGATGCGGACCGTCGTGGCCCAGCGTCGAGCGCTCGCGTCCATCCTGTTCCTCCCGCGGGCTGCATTATCCCCGAGATCGAGGATTCCGGTGCACGCGATCCGGCACCAGGTGTCGGCGAACGCCTCACTCGATGCCGAGGCGGCGCATCTTTTTCTGGAGCGTGCGTCGCGAGAGGCCCAGCGACAGGGCGGCGCGGGTGCGGTTGCCGCCGTGGATCGCGATCGCTCGCGTCACCAGCTCCGACTCGGTCTCTTCCAGCAGCGCGTCGAGTGGCGGCGCTGGAGCGGTGGAGGTGTCGAACGGGCCCGGCAGCTCGAAGGCGCCGACGTCGAGTGGGCCGTCGTGCTCCGACTCGATCACCGCGCGACGGATGCGGTGGTCGAGCTCGCGCACGTTGCCGGGCCAGGAATGCCGCAGCAGCGCTGCGAGGGCCGGCTCGGAGATGCCGCACACCTCGCGGCCGTACTCGCGATTGGCACGCTCCACGAACACCCGCGCCAGCAGCGGAATGTCCTCGACGCGCTCGCGCAGCGCGGGTACGTGGATCGGCAGCTCGTGGAGCCGCCAGTAGAGGTCCTGGCGGAAGCGGCCGTCGGCGATCATCTCGGTGAGTGGGCGGTGGGTGGCCGCGACGATTCGCACGTCCACGCGGTGGGTGTGGTCGGAGCCCACCCGCGAGATCTCGCCGAACTGGAGCGTGCGCAGCAGTTGCACCTGGACCAGCGGCGACAAGTCGCCGACCTCGTCGAGAAACGCCGTACCCCGATGGGCGACGTCGAGCCGTCCCCGGCGCGGCGCGCGAGCGTCGGTGAAAGCACCGCGCTCGTGGCCGAAGAGCTCGCTGGCGGCGATCGCGTCCGGGATCGTGCCGCACTGGATCACGACCCACGGCTGATCCGCACGCTCGGAGAGGGCGTGGATCGCGCGCGCGACCAACTCTTTGCCGGTCCCGCTCTCTCCCTGGATCAGCACGTTGGCGCGGGTCGCCGCGGCGCGCGCGATACGCGCCCGCAAGTTGCCGATGGCACGCGAAACGCCCATCAGACTGGCGAGCGGATCGCCGCGCAGCCCGGCAGCGACGCCGGCGCATCGACTGGTCTCCGCGGGGAGTGCGCTGGAAGTTGCGTCGGCGACGATCCAGCGCGTCGCCGGCGCGTCGCCGGTGGTCTCGGGCTCGTGCGCGTGCATGGCGATCCTCCTCGTGCCTGCAGCGCGCGTCCCGGCCGGCGAGCCCGTCCCTGGCGGGCTCGGCGAAGGGTGAGCGTCAGCGGGCGTGCTTGCGTTTGGCCGCGCCGCCGCGTCGGGCGGCGCCGGCCGTCGCGCCAGGCTTGCCGCCGGCCTGCGCGTCGAGGCGGGCGTTGAGCGCAGCGAGCTGGCCCGCCAGGGCTTCGAT
>CAYUSL010000017.1:28019-31075 GCA_964447125.1 uncultured bacterium
CCTGCGCGTCGAGGCGGGCGTTGAGCGCAGCGAGCTGGCCCGCCAGGGCTTCGATGCGGTCCTCGAGACGACGTACGTCCGCACGCGAAGGAACGCTGAAGAGCGCCAGCATCGTCTGCATGTTCTTGTCGAGCTGGCTTTTGGCCGAAAGCGCCCGGGTCATGCCGTTGCCGATCGCTTGCTGGAAGTGCTCGTTCTTCATCAGCTCGCCCATCAGCTCTTGGAGCTTGTCGGTGCCGAGGCCGAGCAGGCGTTGCTTGAGACCGTGCGTCGAGTCCGCCATGGGTATCTCCTGGTGAGCAGAATGTGTGCCGAGTCGGGGGCGAGCCCGATCGCGTGCAGGTGAGCCACGCGTCGTGCAGCGCAAGCCGCGAAGTATCGGCGCCTCCCGCGGTCCGTCAAGACGCCGCCTGGCGGGCGATCGTGGGTCGGCGGCGTCTCGACCTGCCTCGTCACCGGCGGAGAATCGTCTCGCGGCCGAGACGTCTCGCGCTCGTGCGTCGACACGAGCGAGCGCCCCTTGACAGCCAGGGGGCGCGACTTAGGTTCGGCTTGCGACGAGGAGGCCGAACCAAAAAGGGCGGAAATCGGCGCAAAAACCAATACAAACGGGACACGAATACCCAAGGAGGCTGGTCATGGCACTGCTTCGTTACTCACCACTCAACGATCCCTTCGCGCTCGCCGAGGAGGTGCTCCGCGGATGGCCGCGCAACGTCGGCGCCGTGGAGAGCGAGGCGTGGACGCCGCGTGTCGACATCGACGAGGACAAGGATGCCGTGCGGCTCGCCGCGGACCTGCCGGGAATCGATCCCAAGGCGGTCGAGATCAGCATCGAGGATGACGTGCTCACGCTGAAGGGCGAGCGCAAGCGCGAGGTCCGAGGCGAGGCCAACGGCTTCCATCGCACCGAGCGATTCTTCGGTTCGTTCGAGCGTCGCTTCTCGCTGCCGCAGACGGTGGCGCGCGAGAAGATCGAAGCGAGCTACAAGGACGGCGTGCTCTATCTCACGCTGCCCAAGCGGGAGGAAGTGAAGCCGAAGAAGATCCAGGTCGCGGTCTCGTGACCCGACCCCGTTCGCTCACGGCAGCATCGGTGACGGGCTGAGACCGTCACCGCATCGACCGGCCGATCCAGAGCCGGCCCCGTTTCGAGCCCGCCTGCCCGACGATCTCGGGGGCGGGCTCTTTCCTTGCGCGGCTGACGGTCACCAGCGGTAGAAGCTCATCATCGCGAAGAACACCAGGAAGCCTGCGATCACCAGGAATTCGAGGGGGAACCAGTCTCCGCTGCGCACGCTGGAGCGCTCGGCGGGTACGGCCGCGTCCTCGACCAGCATCGCCTCGATGAGCACGCGCAAGGGGCCATCGAGGCCGATGGCCGGTGGCACGTAGCGTACGCGGACGCGCGCCACGCAGCGTCCCGCGCCAGTGTCGTTCACGAGCGTGGCCCATAGTCGCTTGGGTCGGATGCGCCGATCCCATGCCGAGGGGTTGCCACCCTGGTAGGCGACCACGTCTCCGCCCGCGCGCTTGGGCTCGAGACGGAAGCCTTCCTCGATCAGCCGGTGCTCGAGCCAACGCAGCGCGTCCGCGCGCTCGGAAACGGGGAGCTCGAGGTCGAAGTGGATGCCGGAGCAACCGGGGACTCGCCCCACGATCCACGCGACCAGATGGACTGCGGTCAGCGCCGCCGCCATCAGTCCGGCGCCCCGCACCCCCGCGTCCAGGGCACCGCCGAAGCCGGGCTGAGTCAAGGCGCCGATGCCGAACGCGGCGAGCCCCATCGCCAGCGCCACGTCGAGGACGAGCGGGATCCGTTCGATCCACGCGCGCCTCGTCTGCATTCGCCAGATGAGGTAGGCGAGGGCGACGAGCATGCTCAGCGCGCCGACGATTCGCATGGACGTGATGCTCGAAGGTAGCTCGCGGTGACGCGGTTACGGGGAATCACTCGTCGAGGGGTGGATCTCGACGGTGACGTGGCACACGTCCTCGATGGCGCGGATGCGTTCGCGGTGGGAGTCTGCACCGCGCCCGTCGCCGTCGGCGATCGCGGCGACGCACGCCCGCCGATTCGGGCCGATCTCCCAGAGGTGCAGGTCCAGTACGCGGCTCGTGCCGTCGGCCTCGAGCGCCTGTCGCAAGCGCGTCAGTCGCTCGGGGTGGACGGCGGCGTCGAGGAGCTGAAGTGCCGAGCCGCGCGCCAGGTCGAGCGCCCAGCGGCTGATGACGATACCGCCCACCAGCCCCATCATCGGGTCCAGGAAAGCCCAGTGCAGGAACTTGCCAGCGAGGAGCGCTGCGATCGCGAGCACGCTCGTGAACGCGTCCGCGATCACGTGCAGGTACGCCGATCGGAGATTGTGGTCGTGGTGGTGCGCGTGGTGGCTCGAATCCCTCGGCCCGGCACCTTCCGCGTCCGCGCCGTGGGGATGGTCGTGCTCGTGCTCGTGGTGACCGGCGTCGAGAACCAGGGCACACACCAGATTGACCAGCAAGCCCAGCACCGCGATCGGCAGCGCCTCGCCGAATTGAATCGTGACCGGCTGGACCAGACGCTGGATCGATTCGATCCCCATCCAGAGCGCCACACAGCCCAGCAGCACCGCGCTCGTGTAGCCGGCCAGCGCATAGGTCTTGCCCGTGCCGAAGCTGAAGCGCGCATCGCGCGCCCGCTGCCGTGCGAACGCGTAAGCGAACGCCGAGAGGCCGAGTGCCCCCGCATGCGTCGCCATGTGCCACCCGTCGGCGACCAGCGCCAGCGACCCCGTCAGCTTTCCGATGACGAGCTCGAGGACCATCATCGCGCTGGTGACGACGACCACGATGCGGGTGCGTGCCTCCGCTCGCTCGACGCCGGCGTGCGAGTCGTGGTCGTTGTCGAGGCGAGGCGCGCTCGCTGTGGCGGGCGCCGGAGGAGGTGTCGTGCTCACGCGTCGTGCTCGATTCCCAACACCCGCAACACGTTGCGCGCCGCGCGCATGCCGTCGAGGGCCGCGGTGGTGATGCCACCGGCGTAGCCGGCGCCCTCGCCTGCAGGGAAGAGCCCGCGC
>CAYUSL010000017.1:31175-33357 GCA_964447125.1 uncultured bacterium
CGGCGCTGGAACGCGATGCCCGCCAGCGGATCGGCGTCGCCGCCGAAGTCCGCGGGATCGACCGTAACCACCACACCGCTGTTGGCGCGCGGCGCGGCGCGCGAGTGGGCGCTCATGCCGTTGGTGACCACCGCTTCCCGCTCGCTGGTGGCTGCGAGAATTCGACCCCCCGGGCACATGCAGAAAGTGTACACACCGCGTCCTGCGACCTGGGCGGTGAGGCTGTAGTCCGCAGGTGGCAGCGGCGCGGCACTGCGCTCGCGACGTGACCCGTAACGCGCCACGTCCACGCACCATTGCGGATGCTCGACGCGCACTCCGATCGCGAATGGCTTGGCTTCGAGCGGCACACCCGCGCGTGCGAGCTCGGCGAAGGTGTCCCGAGCACTGTGGCCCGTCGCGAGCACCGTCGCCTCGGGGTGCAGGCACTCGCCGCTCGCGAGCACCAGCTCGGCGAGGCGCCCGTGGGAAACCTCGAAGCGCTGGGCGCGCTCGCCGAAGCGCTCGACGACGCCCGCTTCGCGAAACCGCGCCCGCAGGTTGCAGAGCACGTGTCGCAGCCGATCGGTGCCGATGTGCGGCCGTCCGTCGGTCAAGATTTCGGACGGTGCTCCGAACTCGACGAAACGCCGCAGCACCCGTTCCAAGTCGGCGTCGCGGCGGCGCGTGTAGAGCTTGCCGTCCGAGAACGTCCCAGCGCCGCCCTCGCCGAACTGGATGTTGCTCTCGGGATCGAAGCTGCCGCCTCGGAAGAAGCGTGCAACGTCGCGGGAGCGCTGCTCGACGGCCTGACCGCGCTCGACGAGCAATGGCACCACGCCCGCCTCCAGAAAGGTGAGCACGGCGAAAAGACCTGCCGGCCCGGCACCGATGACCACAGGCTGCACCTCGCCGCGCCGCCGCCCCACCGCGAACGGTGCAGGCAGCGCCGGCGCACGCGTGATGCGGGAGCCAGCCGCACGAGCGAGCACCGCTTCCTCGTCGTCGACCACCACGTCGACGGTCACGACCCAGACCGGTGGGCGCCGTCGCGCGTCGAGCGACCGCCGCACCAGCGTCACGCCGCGCACGGCGGTGAGAGGTACACCGAGCGCCCGCGCCGCCGACGCGCGCCACGACTCGGCGTCGTCGCGCGACCGACAGCGGAGGTCACGGACGCGGATCGGCATGAGGGAGTGGCCGGCACGTAGGCTGGTGAGCGTCCACGCACCTTTTCCGAAGCGGGTGCCGGAGGATAGAACCACAGCGCCGTCGGATCGCGCGAGTTACCACGCGCGCCACGGGAGGAACAAACCGATGCGCAAATGGATGACGGTCGCGTGCGCGGGCCTGTTCACGGTCTCCGGCTGCGCGTATCTGGGACAGGTCTCACCCGACGACATCAAGGTGAAGGTCTTGGACGTGGACGTCGGTGTGCCGCGTTCCGGCGGGCTGCCGCTCAATTTCCGGGTGCTGCTCACGAATTTTTCGGGTGCCACGCAAAAGATCCAGGCGGTGACCTATCGGCTGCGCGTCAACGAGGAGCAATTCCTGTCGGGAGACGTGACGACCCCCATCGTCCTCGAGCAGAACGCGCAAACCGAGGTCGAGCTGCCCCTGCAAGTGAACTACGAATCGATCGGCAAGACGCTCAAGTCGCTGGTTCGGCTCACCAAGAGTCGCTACGCGTTGGAAGGTGACGTGGTCGTGGACTCGATCCTGGGCGACGTGCGCGTGCCCTTTCACCGCGAGGGCGAGATCGGCCCCGCGGGTCTCGAATGAGCGCCTCGGTCGCCGGTTGCGGATCGTCCGCCGCGCGGTGAGGACGTGCGCCGCGCTGCCGATTTCACGGGAACGGCCAACTCGAGCGTTGCGCCGATGGAGATCAGCTAGGACTCGCCATGCCACGCATCGACAGCCTGCTGGGACGCGCGCGTCAATTGGGTGCGTCCGACCTTCACATCGCCGCCGGGTCGCCACCCATGCTGCGAATCTTCGGCGACCTCAAACGCGCCGAGGCGCCGCCGCTCGCCGAGGCCGACGTCGAGACGCTGTTGCTCGAGCTGCTCGACGAAGCGCAGCGCGCCGAGCTTCAGACCCGGCAGAGCGTCGATCTCGCGTACGAGGTGCCGAGCGCCGGGCGCTACCGCGCCAACGTGTTCCGGGCGCGCGGCGGTCTCAACGGCGTGTTCCGCATCATTCC
>CAYUSL010000018.1:0-2633 GCA_964447125.1 uncultured bacterium
GCGCACAAGACTGGGGGTCTTGGGGTCGCTGGTTCAAATCCAGTCGCCCCGACCAGGTGAATTCCCGGGCCCGGCAGCCCAAGCTGCCGGGTTTCGTGTTTTTGGGGGAATCGCGACGTGCCGTTGATTCTGGTCACCAACGACGACGGAGTGCATTCTCCGGGGCTCAAGGCGCTTGCCGCGGCGATGCGCGAGGTCGGGGACGTGCTCATCGTCGCACCCGATCGCGAGCAATCTGCAGCCAGTCACGCACTCACGCTGCAACGACCGCTCAGACTCGAGCAGCTTGGGACGGATACGTGGGCCGTCGACGGAACTCCGTCGGACGCCGTGTACCTGGGAATCAACACCGTGTTGAAGGGTCGCCGCCCCGACTTGGTGGCCTCGGGAATCAACCTAGGCGCGAATCTCGGCGACGACATCACGTACTCCGGCACGGTCGCGGCCGCGATGGAGGGCACGTTGCTCGGTGCGCCGGCGTTCGCGATTTCCATGGCCGCGCGCCGGAACTTCCACTTCGACACGGCCTGCGTCTTCGCAGCGCGGCTGGCGCGCTCGATCCTGAGCCACGGTCTGCCAGCGGCCACGCTGCTCAACGTCAACGTTCCCAACATTCCCGCGACGCCACCGGTGGGCTATCGCGTCACGCGCCAGGGCAAACGTCGCTACTCCGATGCGGTGGTCGACCGAACCGATCCCCGGGGCCGGACTTACTACTGGATCGGTGGCGACGAGCTCGGCTTCGATCCGATCGAGGGCAGCGACGCGGTGACGGTACTGCGCGACAAGCTGATCTCGGTCACGCCGGTGCACCTCGACCTCACGCACGCGCACCTGGTGGACGAGATCGCGACGTGGCAGGTGTGAGTCGCGCCGCTCTTGCCCGTCGCGCGCCCTTTCCTCTACAACGAGCAACTCCCAATCTCTCACCCGGAGGACCACCGCCGATGGCAGCGACGAAGCGCAAGGGGCTCGACCTCAAGGCCTACATCCGAGACATCCCGGACTTCCCGAAGCCCGGGATCTTGTTTCGTGACATCACGCCGTTGCTTCAGAACCCCAAGGCCTTTCGCGCAGCCATCAACGCGTTCGCGGATCGCTACAAGGAGAAGCGCATCGACAAGATCATGTGCGTCGAGTCGCGCGGATTCCTGTTCGGTGCGCCGCTGGCCCACAAGCTCGGTGTCGGGCTTGCGATCGTGCGCAAGCCTGGCAAGCTGCCGTGGAAGACTCGCAGCGTTCAGTACGCCCTCGAATACGGCACCGACGTGATCGAGATCCACGAGGACGCGATCCTGCCTGGCGAGCGCGTGCTGATCATCGACGACTTGCTCGCCACGGGTGGCACGGCTGCTGCAGGCGTGCAACTCGTCCAGGAGCACGAGGCGAAGGTGATCGAGTGTGCGTTCGTGATCGAGCTCAAGGCGCTGGGTGGGCGCAAGCGGCTTGCGCCGGCGAAGACCTACTCGGTCATTCAGTACTGACGGCCGCCGTGGCCGCGCCCCGATGGGTGTGGCCCGAGGCGCAGCTCGAGCGCCGGGCGCCGCGCGGTGGGGTCGCCGGGGCGATGCACGAGCGGCGGTCGGAAGGGCGGTGAGTCGTGTTCTACGGGCTTGCCTGTATCGGAATCTTCGCGCTTGTCGCGATCGGATTCATCGTCCTCAGCCTCGCGCTCTCGCGGCTGGTGCAGCCACGCGTCGCGGACGTCGACAAAGCGCTCAGCTACGAGTGCGGCGAGCGCCCCGTCGGTGGTGCGTGGATTCAGTTCAACTTGCGCTTTTACGTGGTGGCGCTGATCTTCGTGATCTTCGATCTCGAAGTGGCGTTCATGGTTCCCGTGTTGGTGGTGCTGCGCGATTGGGTGATGCGCGGAATGGGTTGGATCGCCCTCGCTGAGATTGCGACCTTCGTGTCCGTGCTGGCGCTCGGGCTCGCCTACGTGTGGGCCAAGCGCGACATCGACTGGGTGAAGCCCAAGCCGAGCTCACCGCTCGCCGGCTGAGCGAGGGTACCTACTGCGCGCGGCGGGAATCCACGCCGCCAGTCATCTCGCCAGCCCAGGGCCTCCGGTCACGATTGGGATAGATTTCGGTTCGTGGCTTCCGGTCGTCGAAGCGTGAGATCGAATCGGAAGCGTGTGGGGAGGTGAGCACGCATGAATCTTCGGGACAGCCTGCCGGCCAACGTGGTGTTCGCGAACGTCGACGCTGTGCTGAATTGGGGACGCACGAACTCGCTCTGGTACCTGCTCTTCGGATTGGCGTGCTGTGCCATCGAGCTGATGCAGACGGGCGGCCCGCGTGCCGATCTCGATCGCTTCGGTGCGGTGTTTCGGGCGACGCCTCGCCAATCCGACCTCCTCATCGTGGCCGGCACCGTGACGCTCAAGATGGCGGAGCGGGTGCGGCTTCTCTACGACCAGATGGCGGAGCCCAAGTACGTGATCTCCATGGGGAGCTGCTCGAACTGCGGCGGGCTCTTCGACTTGAGCTATTCGACCCTCGCCGGCATCGACAAGCTGATTCCGGTCGACGTCTACGTGCCCGGTTGCCCACCGCGTCCCGAAGCGCTGACCGAAGGCCTGTTGGTGTTGCAGGAGAAGATTCGGCGCGAACGCTACCTCGTTCGGAAAG
>CAYUSL010000018.1:2733-5435 GCA_964447125.1 uncultured bacterium
CGACCTCCGGATTCGATCGAGGTGGTCGCGCACCTCTTCAGCTACGCGCAGCGCGCGACCCTCGCCTTACGCACCCGCCTGCCGCGCGCGGAGCCCCGCGTTCCGTCGCTGGTCTCGGTGTGGCCCGCGGCGGGATGGCACGAGCGCGAGCAGTACGATCTCCTCGGGGTGATCTTCGAGGAGCACCCGGACTTGCGCCGCATTCTCATGCCCGACGACTGGGAAGGGCACCCGCTTCGCAAGGACTACGTGAAGCCCGATCGCTACCACGGCATCGACAACACGAGACCGAAGAATGGCTGACGCGCGAGCGGATACGCCTCGGCTGCGCACCGAGGAGATGGTGGTCAACATGGGACCCCACCATCCCAGCACCCACGGTGTGCTGCGCTTCGTGCTCACCACGGATGGCGAGATCGTGACGCGCTGTCTGCCCGACGTGGGCTACCTGCATCGAAGCATCGAAAAGATCGCCGAGCTGGTGCCGTATCCGGCATTCATGCCGTACACGGACCGCGTCGACTACGTGGCAGCGATGAACTGCAACGTCGGTTACGCGATGGCCGTCGAGCGGCTGCTGGGGCTCGAGGTTCCCGAGCGCGCGGAATACCTGCGCGTGATCGTGTCCGAGCTGAATCGGATCTCCTCGCATCTGGTCGCCGTGGGCGCGATGCCGATGGATCTCGGCGCGTCCACGCCGTTCATGCACGCGATTCGTGAACGCGAGACCGTCAACGATCTCTTCGAAGCGCTCTGCGGCGCGCGTCTCACGTACAACTACGTGCGCATCGGCGGTGTGTCGTTCGATCTGCCGCCCGGCTTCGTGGAGCGCACCACGAGCTTCCTCGACCACTTCGAGAAGACGATCCACGAGGAGTACGACCCGCTCATCTCGGACAACCTGATCTTCCGCAAGCGTCTGGCCCGTGTCGCGCCGATCTCGGAGCAGGCGGCGATCGCGTACGGTTTGAGCGGGCCGAATCTTCGTGCGTCTGGCCTCGACTGGGACCTGCGTCGCGACGAGCCCTATTCCGTCTATCCGAAGCTCGATTTCGACGTGGTCGTGGGGAAGGGCGAGTGCGGCGTACTCGGCGATTGCTTCGATCGGTACGTGGTGCGGATCGGCGAGATGCTCGAAAGCGCCCGCATCGTGCGCCAATGCTTGGCTCAGCTTCCCGACGGCCCGGTGATGGCGAAGGTTCCGCGCACCATCAAGCCGCCGGCGGGGGAGGCCTTCGTTCGCACCGAGGCGCCGCGCGGTGAGCTCGGCTACTTCGTGGTGAGCGACGGCTCGGATCGTGCATATCGCTGCAAGATTCGCACGGGGTCTTTTGCCGCCATGTCGATTCTCGAAGCGCTCAGCCCTGGCTGGATGATCGCGGACCTCGTCGCGATCATCGCCGCGTTCGACGTGGTCGCACCGGAGATCGACCGGTGAAGGCGATGGCGACGCGCAGCACACCACGTCCTGGTGCGAGCGGCTGAATGGAAGCGCTCGCGCGACACCTCGTGGCGGGGCCTCTCGCCGGCTGGCCTCGCTTGCTCGTCTACGGCGCCGTCATCGCGGCCTACGCGCTCGCGGTGTTCACGTTCTTCTCGCTCGTGGCGGGCATCCTCTCCTGGGTCGAGCGCCGAATCGCGGCGCGAATGCAGTCTCGCATCGGACCGAATCGCGTCGGGCCACAGGGCTTCTTCCAGTGGGCAGCAGATGGCCTGAAGACGCTGCTCAAGGAGGACCTCACCCCGGCGGATGCCGACGTCCTGTTGTTTCGAATCGCGCCGTACTTCGTCTTCACCGGCACGTTCCTCACGCTCGTGGCGATTCCGTTCTCGAGCCGCATCATCGCCGCCGACTTGAACGTCGGGCTGCTCTACGTGATCGCGATCACGAGCTTGGTGGTGGTTGGGCTGTTGATGGCGGGATGGGCCTCCAACAACAAGTGGTCGATCCTCGGTGGGATGCGCTCGGCGGCCCAGATCGTGAGCTACGAGATCCCCTCGGCGCTCGCATTGCTCGTCCCGGTGATGCTCGCCGGCAGCCTGAGCACGCAGGAAATCATCCAACGCCAAGGCGCCCTCGACTGGTTCCTGTTTCACGATCCATTCACTTTCGTGGCCTTCTGGGTGTTCCTCATCGCGGCCACGGCGGAAGGCAATCGCGCGCCGTTCGACATGCCGGAGGCCGAGAGCGAGCTGGTCGCCGGCTACAACACCGAGTACTCGGGCATGCGTTTCCTGTTCTTCTTCTTCGCCGAGTGGGGAAACCTGTTCGTGATCGGTGCGATCGCAACGGTTGCTTGGCTGGGCGGCTGGAAGGTGCCGTTCGTGTCGCCGGAGGCCTGGTTCCGAATGCCGCTCGAGGTGCTCTTCTTTCTGGCGAAATCCTTCGTGTGGGTCTTCGTGTTGATCTGGGTGCGCTGGACGCTGCCTCGCTTGCGGGTCGATCAGCTCATGGCACTGTGCTGGAAGTACCTGATTCCGATCGCGCTCGTGAATCTGATGGGCGCTGCACTTTGGATGGTCGCCACCGGCAACCGCTCGTTGCTCGAGCTCGTCGTCGCGACGCTGGGATTGGCGAGGGGCTGAGCGATGCCGTCGGTCGAGATCACCGGTCTCGCTGCCGGCGTCTGGCTGGTGGTGGCGGCGGTCACGATGGTGGCGGCCGTGGCGGTGGCCATGCTCGAGAATCTCGTGCACGCCGC
>CAYUSL010000018.1:5535-32564 GCA_964447125.1 uncultured bacterium
TCACGATGGTGGCGGCCGTGGCGGTGGCCATGCTCGAGAATCTCGTGCACGCCGCGTTCAGCCTGCTGCTGGTTCTGCTCGGTGTGGCGGGGCTCTATGCGTTCGCCGGTGCCGACCTGATCGCGGCGCTCCAAGTGTTGCTCTACGTCGGCGGAGTCGTGGTGCTGCTGCTGTTCGCGATCATGCTCACCAGCCGGGTCGGCGATCCCAACGCCGGCACACGCGCGATCCACGCGGCGTGGGGCGGGCTGGGCGTTGTGGCGCTGACCGCTCTCCTCGGGTACACGCTGTTGGTGGCGACCCGCTGGCCAGAGGTCGACACCGCCGCGCTCGAGCCCACCACCGCAGCGATCGGCGAGGCGTTGCTCGGCGACTTCCTGCTTCCGTTCGAGGCGGCTTCGGTGCTCTTGCTCGCGGCGGTTGTTGGAGCGGTGGTGATCGCGCGACGCGACGGACGCGAACCGACGCCACCGACGAAGAGGTCGACGTGACCGTGTTCGCGGCGTCGATCCTCGGTCCCATCGGCATCACCGAGTATCTGGTGGTCTCGGTGTGGATGCTCGCTTGCGGACTCTACTGCGTGATCACTCGTCGCAATGCCGTGGCGTTGCTCATGGGCGTCGAGCTCATCCTGAACGCCGCGGCGCTCAATTTCGTCGCGTTCTCGCATTTCGGCGCGGGGCGCACTGCCGGGCACGTGGCCGCGATCTTCGTGATCGTGCTCGCCGCCGCGGAAGCGGCCGTGGCGTTGGCCATCGTGCTCGCGCTCTTCAAGCTCACCGCTTCGGTGCGGGCCGACGAGGCTCGCCAGCTTCGCGGCTGAAGGAACGATCGGTCTCGGCCCGCCATGGATGATCTGAGCCAAGTTCGTTCGCTGTTGTGGCTGATTCCGGCGGCGCCCGGGGTCGGTGCGGCATTGAACGTGGCGTTCGGCAAGACCTTCGTGCGCCGCTTCGGCCGCGGGCCGGTTCATTGGATCGCTTGCTCGGCGGTGTTGGTTTCGTTTCTGGTGAGCGCGGCCGGCTTCGCCGCGCTGGCGTCCATGCCCGCCGAAGAGCGCGTGCTCGCGCAAACGCTCGGTACCTGGCTCCACATCGGCAAGCTCGACGTGCCGATCGAGCTCTTGCTCGATCCATTGTCGGCGGTGATGTGCCTGGTGATCACCGGAATCGGTTTTCTGATTCACGTCTACAGCGTCGGATACATGCACGCGGATCCCGGGTACCCGCGATTTTTCGCCTACCTCAATGGCTTCGTCCTGGCGATGTCCACGCTGGTCTTGGGCGCCAACCTGCCGATGGTGTTCGTCGGCTGGGAAGGTGTGGGGCTCTGCTCGTTCTTGCTGATCGGGTTTTGGTTCGGCGACGCGAAGAACGCCGCTGCGGCCACCAAAGCCTTCCTGGTGAATCGCATCGGCGACCTCGGGTTCATGACCGGGCTGCTCATCCTGTTCTGGGCAACCCTCGCGATCGGCTCGCCGACCGTCTCGTTCGGCGAGCTCGAGAAGCTGGCGCCTCGACTGACGCAGGTGGCGCTCTTCGGAGTCGCGGTGCCTGTGCTCGCCACTGGGGCATTGTTCGTCGCCGCCACAGGTAAGAGCGCGCAGATCCCGCTTTTCGTCTGGCTACCCGACGCGATGGCGGGCCCCACGCCCGTGTCCGCCCTGATCCACGCCGCGACCATGGTGACGGCTGGTATCTACCTGCTTTGCCGGACGAGCTTCCTCTACGCGCTCGCGCCGGCGGTTTCTCACGTCGTGAGCGTCGTCGCCGCAGTCACCGCGTGCTTCGCAGCGACCGTGGCGCTCTTCCAGCACGACATCAAGAAAGCGCTCGCTTACTCGACGGTGAGCCAGCTCGGCTACATGTTCCTGGGCTGTGGCGTGGGGGCCTTCGCAGCGGGGCTCTTCCACGTCGTCACGCACGCATTCTTCAAGGCCCTGCTCTTCCTGGGCGCCGGTAGCGTCATCCACGCGCTCGACGGCGAACAAGACCTGCGGCACATGGGTGGACTGCGCCGCGAGCTGCCCATCACCTCGGCCACCTTCGCCGTGGGCGTACTGGCTTTGGCGGGATTTCCGCTGCTCGCTGGCTTCTTCTCGAAGGACGCGATTTTGTGGCGCGTGCTGTCGGGGGGAGATCACGTGCTCTACGGCCTGGCGCTGGTCACCTCCGCGCTCACCGCGTTCTATTCGATGCGCGTGGCCGTGCTCGCTTTCGCGGGTACGTACCGTGGAGATGCCGCGCACGGAGCACACATCCACGAATCACCCAAGAGCATGACGCTGCCGCTGGTGGTGCTCGCGGTCGGCTGTGTGCTCGTCGGGTGGCTCGGGGCGCCGGGCTGGATGGGCACGTCCGATCGCTTCGCGGGCTGGCTCGAGCCGGTCTTGCCGCTCGCGGGGCACGGCGAAGGCGAGCACCATCCGGGCGCCGAGACGCGCGCCGAGGTCCTAGCCACGTTGGTCGCCGTGGTGGTTGGCCTGGGTGGCGTCGGACTCTCGTGGTGGTTCTTTGGCAAGCGACCCGAGCTGGCGCGGAGCTTGAGCGAACGATATCCGCGAGCGCATGCGTACCTGTCGGGGCCCTACAGGCGCGTGTTCGACGACCTCTACGCGCGCGTGGTGGTGGGGCCGCTGCTCGCGCTCACGCGGGGACTGAGCTCCTTCGACTCGCGGGTGGTGGATGGCGCAGTGAACGGTGCAGCGGCGCTGGTCCGCGTCGGGTCGACTGCGAGCGGGTGGTTCGATCGGGTCGTGATCGACGGGTTCTTCGGCGCGCTCGCCGCCGTGGCCCGCGCATTCGGCGTCGCGGTGGCCGCGACGCAGTCGGGCCGCATTCAGACTTACCTCGTAGTGCTCGCGTGGGCGCTCGCGGCATGGATCGTCCTCTGGGAGGTGGTGCGGTGATTCGCCGAGCGGCCGTGCGATGGGATGGGAGTGAGCGATGAACGCTGCGTTTCCGCTGCTCAGTGCGATGACGTTCTCGCCACTCGTGGGTGTGCCGCTCATCGTCGCGCTCAAGGACGCACAGCGACCGCTGGCGAAGTGGATCGCGCTCGTGAGCACGCTCGTCCCGCTCGCGCTCGGAGTGCCGCTCGCAGTCGGCTTCGATCATCGGTTGGTCGGCGTGGACTCGATCCGCTCGTTCCAGTTCGTGGAGAGCTGGTACTGGATGCCGTCCTTCCACGTCTTCTACAAGCTGGGCATCGACGGCTTGAGCCTGGCGCTGGTGCTGCTGACCGTGCTGCTGTGCCCACTCTGCATCCTGGCGTCGTTTCGCATCGATCGTGCGGAGAAGGCGTATTTCAGCCTGTTCTTGCTGCTCGAGACCGGGATGATCGGTAGCTTCGTGTCGCTCGATCTGGTGCTCTTCTACGTCTTCTGGGAGCTCATGTTGTTGCCGATGTACTTCCTCATCGGCATCTGGGGCGGCCCGCGGCGCGTGTATGCGGCCATCAAGTTCTTCCTCTACACGCTCGCAGGATCGCTGGGCCTGCTGCTCGGCATCTTGGCGCTCTATTTCGCGAGCTCCGCGGATCCCAGCGCGCGAACGTTCGACCTGCTGGAGCTGATCCGGCGTCACGACGTGTTGGCCGCGGCACGCCCCATCTTCGGCTGGCTGCCGTTCGCGCCGGCGATCTGGTGGGCATTCTTCATCGGCTTCGCGATCAAAGTGCCGGTGGTCCCGTTCCACACCTGGCTGCCGGATGCGCACGTCGAGGCGCCGACGGCGATCAGCGTCATCCTGGCGGGTGTGCTTCTCAAGATGGGCACCTATGGCTTGTATCGCTTCAACGTGCCGCTCTTCCCGGCGTACTCGGGTGCCATTGCGCAAGTCGTCGTGGTGCTGGGGGTCGTCAACATCCTCTACGGCGCGCTCTGCGCCATGGCGCAGAGCGACCTCAAGAGGCTGGTGGCCTACTCGTCGATCAGCCACATGGGATTCGTGCTTCTCGGGCTCGGCTCGATGACCACCCAAGGGCTCACCGGCGGGCTCTTCCAGATGTTCAACCACGGCACCATCACCGCGATGCTTTTCTTGTTGGTGGGCGTCATCTACGACCGTGCACATCACCGGCAGATCGACGGCTTCGGCGGGCTCGCGAACGCGATGCCGCTCTACACGGCATTCACGGGGTTCGCGTTCTTCGCGGCACTGGGGTTGCCGGCGCTCTCGAGCTTCGTGAGCGAGCTTTTGTGTCTGCTGGGGGGATTCCTCGCGTTCCCGGTTTGGGCGGTGCTGGGTGCGATCGGCGTCATCCTCGGTGCGGCGTATCTCTTGTGGACGATGCAGCGAATGTTCTTCGGCGAGCTCAACGAGAAGTACCGCACCATTCACGACATCAACGCCCGCGAGATCGTGAGTCTCGTGCCGCTGGCGGTGATCGTCGTGTACCTGGGCGTACGGCCGATGCTGCTTCTCGACACCTATCACGCCGCTGCGACGCGGCTGGCCCAGCTCGCTGGGCGCGCGGTCGAGACGGCGGCGGTGCTGGCGCCGTGAACGCCGCACGCGACTCGTCTTCCGGCCGGGAGTATCCGTGACCCTCGTTTCGTCGAACCTCGCGAGCCTGGCGCCGTTCGCACCGGGATTGGTTCTCGCCGGAACGCTGCTCGTCGTGCTCGCGCTGGGCTTGGTGGAACGCGCTCGTCGCCTCGCGGAATGGACTGGGCTCGCGGGCGCCTCCCTCGCGCTCGCGCTCGTGTACCTGGCGCGAGATCGGGATCCGGTGCTGCTCTTTCAGGGCATGCTCGCGAGCGATGGGCTCGCGAGCTTCTTCCAAATGCTGATCTTGGCGGCGACGGTGCTGGCGTTGCCCCTGGCGCTTCGCTCGTCGGAGATTCCCGTCGCCGATCGGAACGAGCTGATCGTGCTGGTGCTGGCATCGTCGTTCGGCGCGATGTTGCTCGTCGCTGCCACCGACTTGGTCATGCTCTACCTCGCGTTCGAGCTGGTTTCGCTGCTCTCCTACGTGCTCGCTTGCTACCAACGATCGGGCCGCGCCAGCGCCGAGGCCGGCCTCAAATACGTCATCTACGGAGGCGTGGCTTCCGGGCTGATGATCTTCGGATTCAGCTTGCTCTACGGCATCGCTGGATCGACGGGCATCGGGGACGTCCAGCGCGCGTTGGGAGCCGGTGGGACCACCGTCACGGCCGCAGCAGCAGTGGCTGCAGCGCTCGCGTTGGTAGGCTTCGGCTACAAGGTGGCGAGCGCGCCGTTCCACATGTGGGCGCCGGACGTGTACGAGGGGGCGCCCACGCCCGTCACCGCGTATTTCTCGGTGGTGCCGAAGGTCGCGGGTTTCGGCGCGCTGATGCGATTTTTCTATCTCGGCTTCGCGAGCACCTCGGACGGCGGTTGGCAGCCGCTCGGCGGCGTGAGCTGGGTGCCGATGCTCGAGCTGATGTGCGTCGCGACGATGACGGTTGGTAACCTCGCGGCGCTGTCGCAACGCAAGCTCAGGCGCATGCTCGCCTACTCGGGCATCGCGCACGCGGGTTATGTCCTGATCGGGGTCGTCACGCTGACGCCGCGCGGGGTCGAAGCCGCTGCCGTCTATCTCTTCGTCTACGCGTTCATGAACCTGGGCGCATTCGCGGTGGTCGCAGCGGTGGTGGATCGCACCGGAAGCGACGAGCTCTCGTCGTTCCGCGGGCTCTTCTGGACTGGCCCCGAAGGAGCCTTCGTCGCCGTGGCGGCTGCGATCTTTCTGTTTGCGCTCGTGGGCGCACCGCCCACGGCCGGATTCACCGGGAAACTCTTGCTCTTCGGCGCGGCCGTCGAGCAGCACCGCTACGGATTGGCGGCGGCGGGACTGCTCAACACGTTGATTTCGGTCTACTTCTACTTCAAAGTCCTGCAGGCGATGTTTCTCACGATGCCCGAGACCGCGTCACGAAGTGCGTGGCCGCGAGGTGCGTTGGTGCTGATCGCGCTTCTGGTCGTGCCGACGCTCGGCCTCGGGATTCGCGCCGAGCCACTGCTGGCGATGGCACGGATGTCGTTACGTTGGGTCGGTGTGTGACGGGGCTCGGCCCCAGCGGGAGAATGCACGGTGGCGAAGGAAGGTGAGCGTCCGATGACCGGACTCGCACGCCGAGTCGAGGTTTTTCTGGATTTGGCGATCTTCAACGAGATCCGACGGGCAGCCGTTCAAGAAGACACCACCGTGAGCAAGATCCTGACGCGGATCGTGCTGGAGCACTTTCGTGACCGGGGTGTCCCGCGCCGCGGCCCGGAGCAGCAGCGTTCCGCATCACGGCAGGCTGCCCAGTCGACGACTCCGCCCGCCACTCAGGCGGGCCCCACTGGGGCATCTCCCGGTGCCGCCGCATCTCCGCAGGATCAGCAGCAAATCTTGCGACGTCGCCGCCGCCGTCGTCGCGGTGGCCGAGGCCCACGACCCGAGGGTGGGGGCGGCGACGAGCCGCGGGGCTGAGCCAGCATCTCTCCGGCAAGTCGACCCACTGCCGTGTGATGGACATCCGCGCGTGTTCTGACGTTCTCGTAGCCTTTTGCCGTAGATCGACGTGGGGATCATGACCCACTCGACCCGCCGCCTGGCGCACGTCTAGGCACTTGGCGTCACAACTTTACGGGCTGCGGTCAATCGCGAATTCGGCGTCAAAGCGTTGACCCGCACCCTGCCGCACGAGTAAGGTGCGCGCGCCGTGCGGCGAACGCGAAGCGAGGCGTCCGTCGACGGGCGCGCGACGCGAGCAGGGGGGATCCGTGCAGACTCGGTTACTGGTGGTGGACGACGAGCCACACATCTTGGAAAGCCTTCGAGTGTTTTTCGCTCGCGAGGGTTTCGACGTCGACGCGGTGCCGGACGGCGAATCCGGTCTCGATCGCTTGCCCGGCTCGCCGCGGTACGACGTGGCGTTGGTCGACCTCAATCTTCCCGATCTCGGCGAGCTCGGTGGGATCGATTTCATCCGCAAGGCGAAGGAGCTCACCCCTTCCTTGCCGTGCATCATCATGACGGCCTTCGGTTCGATCCCGAGCGCCATCGAGGCCACCCGCGCCGGCGCCTTTCACTACGTCACGAAGCCTTTCAAGCTCGACGACGTGAAGGTGATCGTGGAGCGCGCGATTCAGTTCGGGCGGCTCCAGGAAGAGAACGACGAGCTGAAGGCGCAGCTCAAGTCGAAGTACCGCTTCGAAAACATCGTCGGAAACTCGGAGCCGATGTGCGACGTGTATCGCATCATCGAGCGCGTCGCCCGCACCGACTCCACCGTGTTGATCCTCGGCGAGAGCGGCACCGGTAAGGAACTGGTAGCGAAGGCGATCCACTACAACTCACCGCGTCGCCATCGTCCGCTGGTGGCCGTGAACTGTGGCGCGATCCCCGAGAACCTCCTCGAGAGCGAGCTCTTCGGACATCTCCGTGGCTCGTTCACCGGCGCCATCGCCAACAAACAAGGACGCTTCAGCGCGGCCGACGGTGGAACCATCTTCCTCGACGAAATCGGCGAGATGAGCGCCAACTTGCAGGTGAAGCTCTTGCGCGTCCTCGAAGAGCACGCCTTCGAGCCGGTGGGCGGCGTGAAGCCGATTAAGGTGGACGTACGGGTGATCGCCGCCACCAACGTCAACATGGAGGAGGCGGTTCGAAGCCGAACCGTTCGCGAGGATCTCTATTACCGCCTGAACGTGATTCGCATCGACTTGCCGCCGCTTCGGGAGCGGCGTGACGACATCCCGCTCTTGCTGCAGCATTTCGTCGAACGCTTTCACCGCGTGCCGGGGCCGGTTCCGACGCTGGAGCAGTTCTTCGCACCCGAGGCGCTCGACACGCTTCTCGGCTACCATTGGCCGGGCAACGTGCGCGAGCTCCAGAATCTGATCGAGCGGCTCACGATTCTGAAGGGCGACGGCAGAATCCAGCGCTCGGACATGCCCGATCGCGTGCTGCAGGGCGGGCCGGTGCGTCGCGAGTCGTGGTCGCCAGCAGCGGACATCCCCGCGGACGGGATCTCGCTCAAGGACGAGGTCAACGCCTTCGAGGATCGGCTGATCAAGCGCGCGCTCGAGATGGCGCATGGCAACAAGAATCGCGCTGCAGAGCTGTTGCGAATGAACCGCACCACGCTGATCGAGAAGATGAAGCGCAAGCGCCTCGGTCCGCTCAATCGTCGCGGCGACTCGGATACCGGCTTGGGCGACCCTGGCGAACCGTTGCTCTGAGCGCGCGGCACCGGTGATGCCTCCCCGAGTCTCGGCGCCGCAGAAGTCGTCGACCAGCGCGTCGGCGCGGCTCAAAGCCGCCGAGGAGCGGCTGGCCGAGCTGGATCGCATCAAGAGCGAGCTCGAGCTCGCCAACGCCCGCCTCAAGCAGGCCGATCGCCTCAAGAGCGAGTTTCTCGCGAGCGTGAGCCACGAGCTGCGCACGCCGCTCACCTCGATTCGCTCGTTCGCCGAGATCCTCGGCCGGTACGACGATCAGGACCCCGACGAGCGACGCCGCTACGTCGCGATCATCACCGCCGAGACCGACCGCCTCACGCACCTCATCAACGATCTGCTCGACCTCACCAAGATCGAGGCGGGTCGCGCCGACTGGAGCATGCGGCTTCTCGAGCTGGGTCCGGTGCTGGCGGCGAGCATCGAGCTGGTGCGGCCGCAGGCGAAGGAGCGGGGCATCGACCTCGAGCTTGCCGGCGGTGCGCCCATCGCGCCGGTGCTGGGTGACGCCGATCGTCTGAAACAGGTGATGACGAACCTGCTCGCGAACGGGGTCAAGTTCACCGATCGTGGCGGCGCGGTGCGGGTGCGGGTCGAGCCCGACGACGAGGCTGGCGTCATACGCGTGCGGGTCGCGGACACCGGCATCGGCATGGCCGAGGAACAGCTCGGCTTGATCTTCGACAAGTTCGTACAGATCAAGCACCCGCGGCGAGGTGTGGGTGGCACCGGGCTCGGGTTGCCGATCGTGCGCGAGATCGTGGAAGCCCACGGTGGCCGCGTGGAGGTGGAGAGCTGCGTCGGCGAGGGCTCGACGTTCACGGTCGTGCTCCCGATCGCCGCGGGCAAGAGCCACTTTCAGGCGTATCTGGACTGGCGCGTCGGCTACGCCGAGCGCCGCGGCGAGCCGTTCACGCTGGTGCTGGTCGCGGCCGGTGTGCAGAGCGGCGATGGTGGTCGGACTGCGACGGGGCTCCGCGCGAAGGTTCATCCGATGGTGCGCTCGTCCGATGCGGTCCTCGATCACGATCGCCCGGGGTGTGTGGCGGTTTTCGCACCCGTGCGGCGGAGCGAAGCCGCGGCGCTCTTGAGCCGCATTCGCGATCAGCTCGTCGAGACCGAGGGGAAGGTGGTCGCCACGGTGGCGTTTCCCGACGAAGCGCGCAGCGCCGCGGCACTCGGCGACGCGCTCGACGCAGCGCTTTCTGCGCGCTGAGTCGCGGCACGTCGCTCGCTTGGTGGGCTGCTCCGGCGTGTGCTAGGAGCGTGTCGGACGATGTGGTGCGCACGCCGACGGGCACCTCTCGCGTTGCTGTCTCGGATGGGGTGCGCCCGACCACCGATCCCAACGGTGCGTGACGTTCTCGGGCCTCCACTGCCACGGCGACTCACGCTGCTCGTCGCCCGCTTCGTGGGGGTGATGCACGTCGCTTGCGTCGAGGGCCGAGGGCGCAGTTGAGCGTTTCGGTCCAGCGAATGCACGAGGCGCGATGCCGTGGCGGGTGCTGCGCGATCGCGATTCTCGTCGCGGTCGCGACGGCCGTCGCGGCGAGCGGGGCGCGCGCCGAGAGCGCCTCGGACGTGAAGCTCTTCCCGGTGCCGTTCGTTTCCACGGATCCGAACGCGGGCGTGACCTACGGGCTGATTCTCGCGTTTCTCGAAACCCGGGACGCGCGTACCCGCAGCATCACCGCGCCGTCGGTTTCGTACAGCGACATCTTCGGGGTCACCGGTACGTTCCGGCACTTCTTCTACCCGCAGGGCGACGAGAAGATCACGACCTACGCGTCCTACGGCACCGGTAGCGAGCAGGTCTACTACCTCGACTACAAGAACCCGAACGTGTTGAACCGCAGCTATGCGCTGGAAGGGCAGGCGGGCTACCGCCGGCTCATCACCCAGCGATTCTTCGGGATCGGGCCCGAGACGACCGCGGACGACGAGACCGCGTACACGCGCGAGGAAATGGGCGGCACGGCCGCCGTCGGCGTGTATCTGCGTGACGAGCTGCGTGCGATGGTGCAGGGGCGGATCCGCAAGGTGAACGTGCTGGCGAGCGCGCTCGACATCGACGCGCCTGGCGATCGGTTTCCTGGCACGGCTGGACTCGATGGAGATCTGATCGGAGCGACCCGCTTCTCGTTGCTCTGGGACAGCCGTGACTCGATCGACATGCCGAACGGCGGATTCTTCGGCTCGGCCGGGGTCGAGATCGCATCCCGGAACTGGGTGGGAGACGTGTCGTTCCAGCGCTTCGACGCCGAGGGCCGTGCCTTCTTCTCGGGCGCCTCCCATCGTTACGTGACCGCCGTGCGCTTGCTCACGCACTACGTGATCGGTGACCACGTGCCGTTCTTCGAGCTCTCGCGCCTGGGGGGCTCGAGCGAGCTGCGCGGGTTCGGCGAAGATCGCTTCGCCGATCACGGCAAGATTCTGCTCCAGATCGAGGAGCGGATCCGCTTCTACGACCTGACGCTCTTCGACGTGTTCACCCAGCTGGAGGTCGCGCCGTTCCTCGACGTCGGCAAGGTCTTCGACACCCGCGACCCCTTCTGGAAACGCATGCAGCCGGTGGGTGGAGTGGGCATCCGGCTCCTGGTACCGCCCAACGTGGTTGCAGCGGTGGACATCGGTTACGGCACGGAGGGTTCAGCGGTGTTCGCGAACTTGGGCTACCCATTCTGAGTGAGTCGGGACGGAGCATCCATGGCTGCGCAGAGACCGCCCGACGCTGCATCGGGACGCGACGGCGAGTGGGTCCGAGCGCACGTGTGGGTCTCGGGTCGGGTGCAAGGCGTGTGGTTCCGCGGCGCGACCGCCGAGGAAGCCGCACGGCTGGGCGTGGCCGGTTGGGTGCGCAATCTCCCCGACGGTCGCGTCGAGGCGGTCTTCGAGGGAAGGCGATCGGCGGTCGACGTGGCTGTGGCCTGGTGTCGTCGCGGGCCGCGCTCTGCGCGCGTCGACCATCTCGAGGTCGCCTGGGAAGAAGTGGCCGACGAGCGCGAGTTCCGCGTTCGCTACTGATCGCTTTCGGCGTCGGCCTCGGGCTGAGACTGAATCGCGACCGCGAGGCGGTAGAGCTCGCGGCGATCGCGACCGAGCTCGCGCGCTGCCTCGCGCGCCGCTTGGGCCGTGGAGCGTCCCTCGGCGAGCAATCGCGTGAGCAGCGCGTCGGCGCTCGCGGGCGGCGCATCGACGCTGGGTGCGGGCTCTGCGCCGTCCCAAGCGTCGATCACGAGGGTGATCTCGCCGCGCACCGGTTCCTCGATCGAGCCGAGGATCGTTCCCACGGGTCCGGAGAGGATCTCCTCGTGAAGCTTGGTTAGCTCGCGGGCGATCGTCATCCGGCGCGCCGGGCCACAGGCCTCGGCGAGCTCGGCGAGCGTACGGCGTATGCGATGCGGCGCCTCGAAGAGCACCACCGTATGCGTCGCACGGACGATCTCAGCGATGCGAGCCCTTCGCTCGGATCCGTGGCTCGGCAGGAAACCCAAGAACAGGAAGCTCGGCTGCATCGGTGCGGCCGCTGCCAGAGCCGTCGCCACGGCGCTAACACCCGGAATCGGGACTACCCGGTGGCCCGCTTCGCGGGCAGCACGGATCAGGTGCGCACCGGGGTCGGAGATGACGGGCATACCTGCATCCGTGACCAGTGCCGCGGAGCCGCCCGTGGCCAAGTGCGCGAGCAGCACGTCGATGCGCTGATGCTCGCGCGGTGCAGGAAGGCTGAGCAGTCGGGCGCGAAACCCGCCGGGCGGGGCGAGCGCTCTCAGCCGGCGCGTGTCCTCGGCGAGGATCAGCGAGACCTCGGCGAGCACGCGCCGTGCTCGGGGAGTGAGATCTTCGAGGTTGCCGATCGGAGTGCCGACGACGTAGAGGGTGCCGGCGTCTGCGGAGCTCATCGCGCACCCGCCCGGCGCGGAACGACGCTCACAGAACGTCGCCGGCTGCGTCGAACGCGCCTGGCGTATGCCGCACGATCGGTGTCGGCCCCTTCAGCTCGATCGCTACGACGTCGAACCGGATCGGCCGATCCGATCCGCCGTGCTGTTGCAGCCACAACTGGCTGGCGCGCACCAGCTTGCGCCGTTTGGAGACGGCGATGCTCGCCTCTGGGCGCCCCCGGCGACGCGTGCGGAGCGTGCGGACCTCTGTGAAGACGACGGTCGCGCCCTGGGTGCAAATGATGTCGATCTCGCCGTAGCGACAGCGCCAGTTGCGCTGCTGGATCGTGAGCCCGGCTTGTTGCAAGTGGAGTACGGCGAGGTCTTCGCCGAGACGCCCGACGTCTTGCCGCCGCACGGCTTGCCCTGGCTGGACCGCGGAGCGAGCCCGCGGGAACGGTCACTCGGCTGGCGCGGGTGCAGTGGTCTCGTCGCCGCGCGTGTCTTCACGGCGCTCGCGGATTCGGCTCGCCTTTCCTTTGAGATCGCGCAGATAGTAGAGCTTCGCGCGGCGCACGCTGCCCTTCATCACCGTCTCGACGGAAACCACCGACGGCGCATGCAGCGGGAAGACGCGCTCGACGCCCACACCATACGAGGTCTTGCGGACCGTGAACGTCGTGCGAGCGCGATTCTTGCGAATGCGGATCACGGTTCCCTGGAAGATCTGGATGCGCTCTTTGTCGCCTTCCACGATCTTGCTGGCGACCTTGACGGTGTCGCCGGGGGCGAAGTCGATTGCGCGTGCACCGGTCTGCTGAGCGACTGCGCTCTCGAACTGGGCGATTCGTTGCATGTCACATCCCTCCATGGCTCTCGGGGCGTTGTGGTTCGGGGTCGGATCGTGGGGCGCGGGTTTCGTGCCCGCTCGTGGAATCATCGCGCGCGACGGCGAGCAGAGCGCGCTCGGCCGCAGTCAAATCGGCATGCGTGAGCAACTCGGGGCGTTTGGCGGCCGTGCGTCGCAGCGTTGCCTCGCGGCGCCAAGCTGCGATCTGGCCGTGGTCGCCCGATAGCAGCACCGCGGGCACGGCGATGCCCTCGAAGTCACGCGGTTGCGTGTACTGCGGATGCTTGAGCAGCCCGTCCGCGAGCGAGTCGGTGCGCACCGATTCCTCGTTGCCGACGACTCCCGGTCGGAGGCGGCTCACGGCGTCGATCAGAACCAGCGCTGGTAGCTCGCCACCGGTCAGCACGTAGTCACCGATCGAAATCTCGTCGTCCACGAAATGCTCGCGGACTCGCTCGTCGATGCCCTCGTAGCGCCCGCACAGCAAGATCAGCTCTTCCGCGCCAGTGAGCTCTCGGGCGACGGCGTGAGTCAAGAGTCGACCCTGCGGCGAGAGGAACACGACTCGCGCGCGCGGCGCCTGTTCGCGGATGCGGCGGATCCAGCGCACCAATGGGCCGGCTTTCAGCACCATGCCGGCGCCGCCACCGAACGGCGCGTCGTCCACGACCCTGTGCTTCCCGTCGCCCTCGTCGCGAATGTCGTGGACGTCGACGCGGATCGAGCCCGCGCGCAGGGCGCGCGCCAGCACGCCATCCGCGAGATACGGCAGCACGAGGTTCGGGAATAGGGTGAGAACGTGGAAATGCATGTCGGGTTGTTCGGCTCAGCGGGTGGTTCCCGTGTGGCCGTGTTTCGCCGCCTCTCGTCGTGTACGCGCACCGCGGCGGCGCGTCTTGCGCGATGTATCGCCCGCGCTCGATTCGTCGAGAAAGGGTGTAGCGATCATCCGACGTGCCGGGACGTCGATCTCGTGGATCGTGCCTTCGATCATCGGCAGCAAAAGCTCGCCGGTGGTGCTCTTCACCACCAGGACGTCGTGCTGGGGAAGGTCCAAGAAGCCCGTGACCTCGCCGAGACGGTCGCCAGCGGGCGTTTGCACGTCCAGTCCCAGGAGGTCGGCCCGGTAGAATTCGTCGGGTTCGAGCTCGGGAAGACGCGCCCTCGGGACGCAGATTTCCAGGCCCCGGCAGCGCTGCGCGTGCTCGCGATCGGCGACTTCGCGAAGCGCCAGGATGCAGAGCGCACCGTGGGTTGCGCGGACGGATTCGACGGTGAGCGTACCCTCCGGGGACCCTGAATCGCGGGAACGCGTGAAGATGCGCTCGCCCACCTCGAGCGACACGAGCGTGTCGCCGAACGCCCGAACCAGCAACGCCCCGCGCACACCGTGGGCGCGCACCACCGCCCCCACGGGAACGAGACGTGCTTCAGTAGCTGAAGGCGGCGCGCCAGCGACGGCACGCGCTCGGGCGCGGTGAGAGCGGGGTGAGTCCACGGTGGCGGTCATCTCGGCGGCTCACGCAGGCTCTCACGAACAGGGACGCGCGGTGACGGGGCGACTCACTCCAGAATCTCGAGGACGGTGCGCTGAGAAGTGTTCAGCGCCGCTGCGCTCAACACGGTACGAATCGCACGTGCCGTCCGACCCTGCTTGCCGATCACCTTGCCGAGGTCCTCACGCGCGACCTTGAGCTCGAGAATCATGCCGCGCTCGGACGGCACCTCCCGCACCAGCACTTCGTCGGGGTGATCGACGAGCGAACGGGCGATGAGCTCGATGAGGTCCTTCATCGATCGGACTCGGCAGGAGGAGTCAGCCTGACCATGAACAGCTTACCGCGCTAGCCACATCGCGGGCGCCCGGCTGGGTGGGTCAGCCGGCCTTGGCGGGTGCGGCGCCCAGCGCCGACGGCTTCAGGAAACGCTTGAGCGTGTCGGTGGGCAGCGCGCCCTGGCCGAGCCAGTGCTTCACGCGTTCGACCTTGAGCTTCACCTCGGGCGGACTCTTGCGCGGGTCGTAGGTTCCCAGCGCTTCGAGGTAGCGGCCATCGCGCGGGAACTGCGAATCTGCAGCGACCACGCGGTAGAACGGCTTTCCTTTGGCGCCGGCCCGGGCGAGACGAATACGAACGGCCATGTCGATCACTTCTCCTCGGGCGGTTCGCCGCGACCTGGGCCTCATCCCGGATGCGCGGTCCCCACCCCTTCGCTTTGGAATCAGTGGGGGCGAGCCCCCAAGCGCATCCCCTGGAAGATGCGACCTCCGGGGGACGCCATACGCTTCATGAGCTTGGTCATCTGATCGTACTGCTTGAGGAATCGATTCACGTCGGCTACGGCCGTGCCGCTGCCGAGCGCGATGCGGCGGCGCCGACTCGCGTTGAGCAGCCCGGGACGCGCGCGCTCCTGTCGCGTCATCGAGTTGATGATCGCTTCGATCTTGCCCAGTTCCTTGGTGGCACCCGACAGATCCTTGCCAGCGGTGAGCCGGTTCAGTCCAGGAATCATCCCCGCGAGCTGATCGATCGAGCCCATCTGCTTCAACGCCACGAGCTGGTCTCGGAAGTCTTCGATGGTGAACGAGTTTTTCTGGATCTTGCGTTCGAGCTCGAGCGCCGTCTTCTCGTCGACGACGCGCTCTGCTTTCTCGATGAAGGTCAGCAGATCGCCCATCCCGAGGATCCGGTTGGCCATCCGGTCGGGGTGGAACGGCTCGAGCGCCTCCATGTTCTCGCCCATGCCGACCAGCTTGATGGGCTTGCCCGTGACGGCTTTGATGCTCAGCGCGGCGCCGCCGCGCGCATCGCCGTCGAGCTTCGTCAAGACCACCCCATCCAGATCCAGCCTCTCATCGAACGCTCGCGCTACCTGCACCGCGTCTTGGCCGGTCATGGCGTCGGCCACCAAGAGGATCTCTTGCGGGAGCACCGCGCTCTTCAGGCGTTCCAACTCGACCATCAGCTCGTCGTCGACGTGCAGCCGACCGGCAGTGTCGAGGATGAGGACGTCTTCGATGCCGATCTCGGCTTCCTTGAGCGCTGCGCGGGCGATCGCGACCGGGTCGGTGGGATCCTTGGGCTTGAAGACCTTGACGCCGATGCGCTCCCCGAGTCGCTCGAGTTGGAGCATCGCTGCGGGGCGCCGTACGTCGGTCGACACCAACATGGGCTCGCGCCCCTGGCTCTTGAGGTACTTCGCGAGCTTGCCGGCGCTCGTCGTCTTACCCGCGCCCTGAAGCCCGACGAGCATCAACGGCACGGGCGGACGCGCCGCGAGATCGATGTCTTGGAACTCGCCCCCCAGCAACGTGATCAGCTCGCGCTGGACGATCTTGATGAACTGTTGCCCGGGGGTCAGGCTCTGCAGAACCTCCGCACCCATGGCCTTTTGTGTGACGCCGTCGATGAACCCTTTGACGACGCCGAGGTTGACGTCGGCTTCGAGAAGCGCGGTGCGCACTTCGGCGAGCGCCTCTTGGATGTTCGTCTCGCGAATCTTGCCCTGGCCACGCAAGCGGCGCAGGGTGGACTCGAGGCGCTGGCTCAAGCCGTCGAACATGAGGGAATCGACTCGATCGCGCTGGGGCGAAAGTGCCCGCGCTCGAAAAAACGCTTGAAGTTACTCGACCCTGCACCCACGGGCAAGGGTTCGACGGCCACTCGTGGCCGAGTTATGTTCGCCGCCCGCGAGAAGGATACTTCCATCGTGGCCCGAAGCTTGCTCGTTTGGTTGTGCCTCGCGTCGGCGTCGCCGGCGCTGGCGGACGTGTTTTCGTATCGCGACGCGCAGGGGAATCTGCACTTCGTCGACCAGGAGACTGCGATCCCGCCCCAGTACCGGTCGGCGACACCGGGTGCCGGGACACCTGGATTGGCGGGCTCCCCGTCGCGGGGCGGTGGCGTATTCAACTCCGCGCAACCGTCTTCGCAAGAGCCACCTGGCGCCGAGGGGGGGCCGGCGGAGCCACCGGTCGCCACGGATGAAACGGTCGAGGCCGGCTCGCCATCGTGCGCCCTTCGCTACGTCGACAAGCCGACGAAGGACATCGATGCGCGATACGCGACCGTGACCTATCACGGCATCGTCGAGAATACTGGGAACGGCTTGGCGCGCGGCGTTCGTGTCCATCTCAAGCTCTTCAGCGCACTCGACGGCACGCAGATCGATTCGTCCTTCGGGGTGGTCAGCCCCAGCAATCTCGACCCACGCGATCGGGGCACCTTCGAGGTGAAGGGCTACTTCCGCAAGCAGGGGTTGCGCAACTCGTCGAAGGACGACCTGATGCTCGACTACCTGCGGTGCGATCCGAGCAGCCACGCCGAGCAGCCGCCGACCGCGGCGTCGCGCTGCAAGGTGGAGATCGTGGGAAAACCCGACAAGACCGTCGATACCGTGGCGCAGACCCTCACCTACGTGGGCACCGTGCAGAATCGTGGCGAAGGCACCGCCAAGACGGTCCAAGTCGAGCTGACGCGCTTCACACTCGCCGAAGGGCGTGCGATGGAGCCCGTGTACGTCAACGTCGTACCGGGACGCCTCGGTCCCGGCGAGTCTGGTGCGTTCACGCTGGTGGCTTCGCGTGAGTTCGGGTTTCGCGACACCGGAAAGGACAAGCTCAAGGTTCGCGTGGCGAGCTGCGAGTGAGCGCACTCCCCCCGTCGGTCGCGGACTGCGGCACGGACGGCGACTCTTCCCCGAGCTGCGCGCGGCCGGGCTTTCGTTTGCAGTGTTGGAGAGGTCATGACCGAGCCCACCAACCGTACCCAGCAGATTCGGAACGTGATCGCCCTCGCGATCATCGCGGCGTGCGTCAGCTTCTATGCCTTCTTCCGCGTTCCGGCGATCGCTGCGGACTACGACGCGATGGAGCCCGCGTACTCCGCAGGCCACCGGGTCTTGGTGAACATCCGGACGCACAGCTTCCCCAAGGGATCCGACGTTTACTACCGGTACACGTTTCGCGGTGACACGCAGCGGCAGCTCGGGCGTGTGCGCGGCGCACCTGGTGATCTGGTGCTGTTGGACAAGAGCAACCAGAGCATCTGGGACCTTTTCGAGAAGACCATCGATCCACAGGGGCGGACGATGGGTCGCGTGCCTGCGGGCAAGTACTACGTGCTCCGCCTGAACGAGGATGCCGACTTCGTCGATTCACGCAAGATCGGCCTCATCGCCGCGGACGACATCCTCGGAAAAGCCGTCCTCGCCTTGCCATTTTGAGCTGATTTTCAGGCGCGGCCGCGGGGTGCGGTGCGCGCGCGTCACGACGCAGCGCGGCGCTTGACGCGAACTTTTGCGCTCGGCTATCCCGTCGAAGTCGTCGATCGAGAACCGGGTGGCGCGCGCGGTGGCGCCGTTGCCGGGATCGTCGCAACGACTCTCGAACGCGAGCGCCCTGGCAGTGCCGGCGACTGTCGCCGGAACACCCCTCGAACGGGCCGACCCGCCTGAGCGCGCCGGCGGCCACGCAGGAGGTCTCGAGTGAAGATCGCGGTCCTCATCAAACAGACACCCGACACGGAAACGGTGATCAAGATCAACGATACCGCCAGTGACATCGTGCCGGCGGGCGTCAAATACGTCATGAGCCCGTATTGCGAGTTCGCCGTCGAGGAAGCGCTTCGCACCAAAGAGAAGCTGGGTGGTGAGGTCGTGGTGGTGAGCCTCGGGCCGGATCGAGTGCTCGAGACCATCCGGACCGCGCTCGCCATGGGCTGCGACCGAGCGATCCACCTCAAGGATCCCGCATTCGAGGGGGGCGACGCACAGGCGACTGCGAAGGCCTTGGCTGGCGCGCTCAAGACCATCGGCCCCGACGTCGTCTTCGCCGGCAAGCAGGCGATCGACGGCGACCAAGCGCAGGTCGCGGTGCGCGTGTCCGAGCTCGCAGGGCTGGGGCTGGCATCGATCGTGACCGGTCTGGAGATCGCGGCCGACGGCAAGACCGCCAAGGCCACGCGCCGTATCGAGGGAGGCGACGAGGTCGTCGAGCTCAAGCTGCCGGCGCTGATCACCTGTGAGAAGGGCCTCAACGAGCCGCGCTACGCGTCATTGCCCGGGATCATGAAGGCCAAGAAGAAGGAAGTGAAGGAGCTCAAGCCGTCCGATCTGGGCCTGGATGGCCAGGTGGGTGCCGCCGGCGCCAAGGCGAAGCGCGTGAAGCTCATGCCGCTGCCGGAGCGCAAGGCCGGGCGCAAGATCGAGGCCGAGACGCCGGAGGCTGCGGGCGCCGAGCTGGTGCGGCTCCTGCGGGAGGAGGCGAAGGTTCTCTGATTCGATCGGAACCGACGCTTCGACATCTCAACTTCGTCTTCTTCAATCACACGAGGAAATCATGGCCAACGTGCTCACGATCGCCGAGCAGCGAGAAGGGTCGCTCAAGAAGGTTTCTCTGGAAGGGCTGGCGGTGGGTCGGCAGCTTGCCGATGCGAGCGGCGGGACGGTGACCGCCGTGGTGGTCGGCGCGAGCGTTGCTGGGCTCGCCCAAACGCTCGCAGCGCACGGCGCGGACAAGGTCCTGGTGGTGGAGCACCCCGCGCTGCAACTCTATTCGAACGACGGTTACACCACAGCCGTGACGCAGGCGATTCAGGCGGCGAAGCCGGACATCGTTCTGGCCGGTCACACGTCACTGGGACGCGATCTGGTGCCCCGCATCGCGGCGCGACTCGACGCCGGGCTGGCGAGCGACTGCACCGACATCACGCTCGGCGCTGACGGGCGCATGTTGGCGACGCGGCCGGTGTACTCGGGCAAGGCGTACGAGCAGATCGCCATCACCAGCGATCCACAGTTCGCCACGATTCGCCCCAACAGCTTCAAGGCCCGCGATGCGGACGCCAGCCGCTCCGCGCAGGTCGAGACGTTGAGCGTCACCCTGGACGGCGCTGCTCTCGCGTCCAAAGCCGTCGAGGTGCGTCGATCGGCTGGCGCCAAAGTGGACCTCACCGAGGCCAACATCATCGTGTCGGGCGGCCGCGCCATGAAGGCGGCCGAGAACTTCAAGATCCTCTGGGATCTCTCGGAGGCGATCGGTGAGGGGTGCACGGTGGGTGCGAGCCGCGCCGCCGTGGACTCGGGTTTCGCGCCGCACAACATGCAGGTCGGACAGACTGGTAAGGTGGTGAATCCTTCGCTCTACCTCGCGTTCGGCATCTCGGGCGCCATCCAGCACCTCGCTGGCATGCGCACGTCGAAGGTGATCGTGGCGGTGAACAAAGATCCGGACGCGCCGATCTTCCAGAAGGCCGACTACGGGATCGTCGGGGACCTCTTTCAGCTCGTTCCGGCGGTGACCGCTGCGGTCAAGAAGCTCAAGGCCGAAGGCTGAGCGCGCGCCGCACCAGCGGCGGCGTCGGCATCGACGGGCGTTTCACCTCCCCGGTGAAGCGCCCGATTCATTTCGCACCGGCGGCGGCTCGACGACGAACGCGTCGGTCGGGGTGCGTTCGTCGCTGCGGATCAGCACCGTCCGGCCCAAGCGTCGCTCGATGGCGGCCACCGCAACGGCAGCGTCTCGGCGCAGCCACTCCGCGACGGGTGGCGCCGCACGGGCTACCAGCGCCGTTCGCGAAGGCTCCGTCGCTCGCGCTTCGAGCGCGCGCAACACTCGCGCACCGACGGCCGCGGAGGCCGGAACCCGGCCGGTACCGTCGCAGCTCGGGCACGCGTCGAGCAATTGCTCTGCGAGGGCAGGGCGGGTCCGCTTGCGCGTGAGCTGCACGAGGCCCAGCGGCGTGAAGGGTAGGATCTCGATGGGCTCGGGATCGCGAGCGCATTCCTCTCGCAGCACGTCGAGTACCCGCTCTCGGTCCGCGGTCCCGCGCATGTCGATGAAGTCGATCACCACGATCCCGCCGAGATTGCGAAGCCGGAGCTGACGGGCGATCTCGCGGGCCGCTTCCAGGTTGGTCGTGACGATGGTCTCGCTCAGCGCGCGTGTGCCGACGAAGCGACCGGTGTCCACGTCGATCGCCGTGAGCGCGCGCGTGGCGTCGATGGTGACGTGACCCCCGGAGGGCAAGCGCACGGAACGCGCGAGCGCCGCTCGCAGCGCCTCGTCGACGCGGAGCGCCGAAAACGGATCGGCGTCGATCACCTCGATGGTGAGGGAGCTTGCGTCGCCATCGTGACTCTCCGGCAGGAGCGCCCGGAGCTCGTCGGCGACCGCGGCATCGCTCACGACGACACGAGTCGGAGTCTGCGCCAGCCGATCGCGGATCCAGCGCATGGGCAGCGCCGGCTCCGCGTGGAGGCGCGACGGCGGAGACACGCTGGACGCGAGGCGCTCGAGCGACCGCCAATGCTCGATGAGACGGCGCGCTTCGTCGGCAAGTGCCGCGCTCGTCGCCTCCACGGCGCTGGTGCGGACGACGAGTGCCGCGTCCGCGACGGCGACTTCGTCCGCGACCGCTCGTAATCGATCGCGGGATGCGGCGTCCACGATCTTCCGTGAGATGGCCGTGCCACGTCCGCCTGCGTTCAGGACCCAGTGCCGCGTGGTCAGGATCGGACGCGCCGAAAGCCGGGCACCTTTCCCGCCCAGCGGTGCCTTGACGATCTGCACCAGCAGCGACTGGCCGCGGCGCAACGCGCCGAGGGCTGCGCGCTCGCTGGACGGAAGAGGCAGGTAAGCGGGGCGCTCGGATCCCAGATCGAGGAACGCCGCGTCGAGCCCGGGCACGATGCGCCGCAGCCGCGCCACGTACACGTCCCCGGGCCGAGTCTCCGCGCCCCGTTGCTCGATCTCGACCTCGACCACGCGCTCGTCTTCCAGCAGTGCGACCCGATCCTCCCAGGCGCTGCGGCTCACGGCCAGCGTGCGAGCGGCGGACATGCTGCGTGGTATAACCGGCGCCCTTCGCGGTGGCGGCACGTCAGGCGTCGCACGAGTCGCGGGGCTTTGCGCGCGGCGGCCGCGCTCGTGCCGGTCTGCGGCGGGACTCGAAACCGAACCCCGGATGGCGTCGCCCTTCGCCACCCCCAGCTCGGCCCTGAGCGCGTGGACGCCATCGCGCCGAGCGACGCGCTGGCTGCTCGGTGCCGCGAGCTGGATCGCGGCGGCGCTGGTGCTCGTGTACCTCGCGACGGCCGTGCTCCAGTCTCGCGTGCCGTTCGACGAAGACGAAGCGGCACACGCGACTTCCGCTTTCGACGTGTGGCAAGCCGCGTCCCGCGGCAGCATGGCGGATCTCGGCGCCGCCATCGCACGACAGGGCTTCTATCCGCCGTTGCACTCGCTGGTCGTTGCACTCTCGTACGGTGTGGCGGGGCCGACACTCGCCAGCAGTCGGCTGCCCTCCGTGATTGCCCTGGCGCTGGCCATCGCTGCCGTGGGGCTCGCATCGCGACGCCAGCGCTCCCGCGGCGACGGCGAAACCACTCGAGGGAACGCAGCTTCGGGTGCGTGGGTCGTCGCAACGATCGTCGTTTCGACGAGCCCGATCTGCGTCGACAACGCCGTGCTTTGCATGCTCGAGCCGCTGGCACTCGCGGGATTCGGTGTGCTGCTCGTTTTCGCGCAATCCGTCGAGGATCGGGGCACGCGCGACGCTCCACCCGGAGTCGAGTGGCAGCGCTGGGCGCTCCTCGGGTTGGCCGCCGGCGTAGTCGGCCTCGGGATCAAGTACAGCGTCGGCGTGATCGAGCTCGCTGCGCTCGCGCTGGCGTCGCTGTCCCAGCCTGGGGAAGGCGTGCGTACGAGCAGGGCGGTGGGCCGAACCGCGGCACTCGTACTACCGCCGTTGGTGGGCTTCGGCCTTTGGCTCGTATTCACCGACCCGGCGCAAGTCGTGTACTTCTTCTTCGGGCATCCGAGTTACGCACCACTGCTGTCGCGGGAGAACCTGTTCTTCTTTCCGCGTGCGCTCCTCGGTGAGTTCTTCGTGAGCCCGTGGGTGGCCGTGGTGACGCTCGGGCTGGCGGTGATCGGTGCGCGTAGCGCGTGGCGCTCGTTCACGGCGCGTTTTGCCGCCTTCGTCGCCGCCGTGAGCTGGGCACTGCTCACCGCGTCGACCACCAACGAGTCGCGGCACGCGATCTTGGTGGTACCGGCCGTGGCCTTTCTGGCGAGCGCTGGCACCCGAGCGCTGGGCGCCGCGTGGCGGCTACGGAGCGAGGGCGCGATCACCCTCGTCAGTCTGCCGATTTGGCTGTGGGCTGGACTGGTGGCGAGCGGTGCGCCTTCTTGGGCCGTCGGTCTGCCGGCGGCGATCCGCGACTCGCTGGAAGGCGCGCCGGAGCTGGACGGCGTCATGGGGTTCGTCTCGCGGCGCGTCGATCCGAGCTCCGCGATCATCGCGAATGGCCTCTTCGATCAGCTCGGTCCGGATAGCTTCCGCTGGCGCATCGTGCGGGATCGTGGCGGCGCGATCGCGGCGCGCGAGGTCCGGATCGCGCGTTACCCGGTCGATCCAGCGCTCGCGTCGATGGCCGCGCGCCGCGGCTTCGGTATCGATCCGCTGTGGGCGGACCGGACGCTCGCCGGTGCAACGTTCGGCGACGTTGCCGTTTCCGGGCGATTCCGTCACGTGGTGCAGATCGTCGACCGGCTCGGCGAGCTGCCCAACGCGCGCTGGGAAGAGGTGGCGCGCGTGTGCCGCGATCACCGCGTGGGTCGTCTCGACCTCGGCCGCTGGACCGTGATCGTCTCCGACCTTGCTCGCACCGCCCCGCGAGCACCGCCGTGACGACTCTCGATGCGAATCCTGGCGAGCCGATGCACGGGATGCGAACCGAATCGGTCGCGGTGAGTCGCCGCGGCTACGTCGGGCTCTGCGTTGCGGTGCTCGTCGCCATCGGGCTTCGCTGCTGGCATCTCGGGTTTGGCTTGCCCGAAGTGATGCAGCCCGACGAGTTCTCGGTGCCGGCGCGTGCGGGCGCGTTCATCGCTTTTCCGCACCCCGACCTCAACCCGCATTTCTTCCTGAAGCCGACGCTTCCCTACTACGCGGTGGCGCTCGCGTATCTGGCCGCGTATCCGCCCGTGAGAATGCTCGGCCTGGCGCCGAGCTACGACGTGTACCTCCACGACCAGGCGCTGCTCACGTGGATCGGCCGCGGTCTCACCGCCGGCGAGGCAATCTTGACGGTGGTGGGGGTTTTCTTCGCGGTGCGGCGTGGGTTCGGTCCGCGGGCGGCGCTGCTGGCGACTTTCGGATGCGCCGTGCTGCCGATCCACGTGGCGATCGCTCACTACGTCAACGTCGATGTGCCGATGGGGCTCTTCTGCGTGCTCGCGCTGGGCGCCTGCTTTCGCTATCTGCAGAGCGGGTTGCGGCGCGACCTGTGGCTCGGCGGTGTGTTCGCGGGTCTTGCGGCCTCGGCCAAGTATCCCGGGGCAATTCTGTGCGTGACGGTCGCGGTGGCGTACCTCCTTGCACCGCGCCGCGGTCCGCTGACCGACCTCGTGGTGGCAGGGGTGTCGAGCGCCGTGGCGTTCCTCCTCACTTCGCCCTTCGTGGTGCTCGCGTTCGACGAGTTTCGCGCGGGTCTCGGCAGCGAAGCGGGTCACATGCGCGGACTCCATCCCGGTTACGACCTTTTCGTGGAAGGCTGGGTGTTCGTGCCGCTCGTGTATCAGCTCGTGGCGCAATGGCCGCTTTGCATGTCGTGGCCGCTCTACGGTTGGGGGATCGGCTCCGCCGCGACGGCCGCACGGCGAAGCGATCCACCGCTGCGGCTGGTGCTCTGGGGCTACCTCGCGCCGTGGTGCGTCGTGGTGGGCACATCTTCCGTTTCGTTCCCACGTTACGCGCTGCCGGTCACGCTCGGTCTGCTGATCGTCGGTGCGGAGGCTGGTGCGCGTGGCCTGGCTGCTGCGTCCATCTGGGTGCGCCACGTCGTTCTCGCCACGGCGGTCGTGATGGGCGGATACGCCGCCGCGACCAGCGCTACGCTGGTGCGGAAGCTCGAGCCTCAATCCGTTGCCCTGGCTGCGCGATGGCTCGATGCGCACGCTCCCCCGGGCTCGCGTGTGGCCGTCGCGATCTTCTTTCCCAACGTTCCCGTCGATGCCAGCGGTTTCGAGGTGCGCCAGGTCGAGTCGGTAACCGACTGGAACGATGCGATGGGCTGGGCCGATTTCGTCGTGGTGAGCAGCGAGTACAGCCTCGCGCTGCGACGGGGCGAGCTGCCGCGATTTGCGCAGCGCGCCTTCCTCGATCGCCTGGAGGCCGGAGACGGGTGGCGGCGCGTGGCCCGATTCGAGCCCAAGCCGTTCCTGAACGAAGCCTCGTATGCAGCGCTCGATCCGTATTTCCACAACCATTTCCACGCACACAGCGTCACCATCTACGCGCGGGCGCCGGTTGCGGACGCTCGCGCGCCTCGCGGCGAATCCGAGGGCTCGATTTCCGCGTCGCCGCGTTGACTTCGAGGGTCGTGCGTTCTACGGTCGCCTCCAACGGCGGCTGCGACGCGGATGGGCACGCGCGGGCTGGCTCGCGAAGGAGATCGAAGCTCGTGGAGCGATCGCAGGTCGAAGTCGCGAACCACCGTACGCTGCGGGAGGTCACGGTTCGGACGATCCGCGATGGCATCATCCGTGGAGATTTTCGCCCGGGTGAGCACATCACCGAGCCGGATCTGGCTGAGCGGTTCGGAATCTCGCGCACCCCCATTCGCGAGGCCTTCCGCCAGCTCGAAACCGAGGGATTCCTCACCACCGTGCCTCGTAAGGGCACGGTGGTGGCGCCGATCACGATCCAGGACGTTCGCGACTTCTACGAGATCAAGGGGCTGCTCGAAGGCTATGCCGCGCGGCGAGCGTGCGAGCGCATCGTCCCCGACGACCTGGCGGAGATGGCGGAGTGCAACGACCGCCTCCTCGAGGCGTACCAGGAGCGCGACCTGCCGCAGATGCTCGCTTTTCACAATCGGTTTCACGAAGTCTTCGTGCGTGCTGCGGGGAACGAGCGCCTTGCGCAACTCGTGGATGCGTTGGTCATGCAAGGGCAGCGCTTCCGGATCCTGCTCTCGTTGGCGGATGTCATGGAGGATCTGGTCGACCAACACCGTGCGATCGTCGCGGCGTTCACGGCGCGCGATCCGATTCGTGCCGAGGAGCTGGTGCGCGAAAACGCGCGCCGGGGCGAGCAACTTCTCATCGCCCGGCTCGAGGAAAGGGGTCGATCGGAGGCTGCGCCGTCCCCGGCGGCGCGCATCACGGACGGGTGACGGTCCAGGTTTTGCTTGACAGCCCTCCTCGGGGTTCTGTAGCCTGACCCCGGCTAAATATGGGTAGATACTGAAAAAACGGCGTTCAACACCGCGTTTTACTGGAAGCAGGGGTCATGGCGAGCAAGATCGGTGACCTGCTGGTCAAGGCGGACCTGATTTCGCCTGAACAGCTCGAAACGGCGCTTCAGGAGCAACGCCAGAACGGTGGCTTGCTCGGCTCGAACCTCATCAAGCTCGGCTACATCGAGGAGAAGTACCTCACCTCGTTCCTCAGCGATCAATACGGCGTACCGGCGATCAATCTCTCGGAATTCGAGATCGATCCCGACGTCATCAAGATCATCCCGTCGGACGTCGCGAAGAAGCACCACGTCCTTCCCGTCAACCGGGCGGGCGCGACGTTGGTCGTGGCGATGGCGGATCCCACCAACATCTACGCCATCGACGACCTCAAGTTCATGACGGGCTACAACATCGAGGTCGTGGTCGCAGCCGAAGCAAGTATTCTTGCTGCAATTCAGCAATATTACGAGGAGGAGCAGGACGACCACTTCAGCGACCTCATCTCCGAGTTCGAGGAAGAGGAGATGGAGGTGCTCACCGACGACGAGGACCTGGACGAGGACGAGCTCGAGAAGTCCTCCGAGGAGGCGCCGGTCGTCAAGCTGGTCAACTTGATCCTCTTCGAAGCGATCAAGCGCAACGCCAGCGACATCCACGTCGAGCCGTACGAGAAGCTGCTCAGGGTCCGCTTCCGCGTGGACGGCGTGCTTCAGGAGGTCATGAAGCCGCCGTTTCGCCTGAAGAACGCCATCGTGAGCCGCCTCAAGATCATGGCGCAGCTCGACATCGCCGAACGTCGCCTGCCCCAGGACGGCCGCATCAAGCTCAAGGTCTCGAAGGAAAAGGAGATGGACT
>CAYUSL010000019.1:0-31930 GCA_964447125.1 uncultured bacterium
GGGAACCGTGTGGAGCGGCATCCGCCGGGTCACGGCGTCAGCCAGTGGGGAGCGAGGATCAGGAGCAGCCCCAGCGCAACGATCACGGCGCCGCTCACGAGCTTGAGCCAGCGTCCGCCGCCCTGATCCAGCTTGCGCCGGTTCAGCGTCACCACCACCACGATCACCATCATCGTGTCGTCGGCGACGTAAGCGAGATTGTAGAGCGCCAGATAGCCGTAGTGACCCAGCCGCGAAAGGCGCTGCATCCCGAGGATCTGCGTGTAGAGCGCGGGCAGCCCCGCGGTGCAGAGCAGCTCGACCAGGTTCACGAGCACCGCGAGCGTGACGGCGCCGGCCAGCGCCGCAGCCGTGCTCTCCGCGTTCACGATTCGCCGCACTCGCGCGTAGATGCCGGGCTTGGCCGACTCGGGGATGCTCAAGCTCACGCCGCGCCCGAAGGCCACGAAATCCTTCAGGTGGACCGCGCCGATCGCGATCGCCAAGAGGCCCAGCACCACTTGCACCGTGCGCGTGAGCCCGACCCACAGGAAGACGTTGAGCCATGCCGCCATGAACGCGAAGTACGCGAGCCCGCTCACGATCACGAACGTGCCGGCGATGAGCGCGATCTTCCGGCGATCGCGCAGATTCACCAGGATCGAGAGCAGGAAGAGCAGCACCCACATCGCACACGGGTTGAACCCGTCCACGAGCCCGACGACGAGGGTGAAGAGCGGCAAGCCGAGGCGATCCAGGCGCACGATTCCCAGCCCGGGAAGCGTGACCGTGCCGCGGGTCGAGGCGTCTCCCGCCGGTGCTGCGCCGCGCACCAGCTCCTCGATCTGGGCGCCGGTGGTCGCCGCGTCCCGAAAGCCGACGAGCACCGTGTCGCAGACGCGGAAGGTCGGCACGCTCAGCGCCGCCAGATGCTCGTGGTCGGCGAGCACGCGCAAGGATGCGAGCGCCGCTGGCTCCTTCACCACGTCGTGAAGCTCCACCTGGAGCCCCGCGACACGTGCCTCGAGGCCGGCGAGAAACTCCTTCGCCGCGTCGCAGTGTGGGCAGCCCTCGCGACTCCACATCTCCACTCGATCGCACGGCTCGCGTGCGGAGACGCGGACCACGCTGCACGCCACGAGCAGCGCTGCCATCGCGATCCGCGCCGAGTGCGGACGATGGCGCGCGTCCATCACGAAGCCGTCGCTGCGGTGCGTTGCTCCTTCTTGCGCTTGAGGTCGAGCGCGGCGCGCAGCCCCTTGGTGCGGATCGTGTGCATCGCGAGGGAGGTCTTGCTCATGTGGAAGAAGCGCGTGCCGTAGCGCTTGAGCGCGCGCTCGTCGAGCGCGATGCCGAGCCCGGGCGCTTGCGGTACGGCGATGGTGCCGTCCGGGGCCACTTGCATCGGCTGCGCGAGGATTCGGTCGCGCGCCTCCGGAGTCCAGCCGGGTGGCTCGAACGGATATTCGAGCACGTGTCGCTCCGGATGGGCGGCGAACGCGTGCAGGTTCACCAGGAAGCCGATGCCGTTGGTCCAGGTGTGCGGCGAGAACGAGAGCCCTTCGATCCGGCACTGCGCCAGTACGCGGCGGCTGGTCTCGAGCCCACCGCAGAAGACGGCGTCCGGCTGGTAGATGTCGAAGGAGCCGTGCTCGAAGGCGGTGCGCACGTCGTGCCAACCCGAGAGCAGCTCGCCGCCGGCGATGGGCGTGGTGGTGGACTTGCGAAGCTGTGCGAGCCCTGCGTAGTCGTGCATCTCCAGCGGCTCTTCGAGCCACGCGACCTCGAGCGGCTCGACGGCGCGGGCGAAACGGGTCGCGCGCTCCACGTCCCAGAGCGGCGCGTCGTCGATCACCGCCACGCGCCAGCCTTGGTTGGCATCGACAGCGATCGTGAAGCTCGACCCGAGATGGCGCCGCGCCGCCTCCACGATCGCGAGATCTTCTCGCTCGTCGAAGGAATGGACGCGCAGCTTCACCGCGCCGATCCCCATCTCGCGGATGCGATCCAGGTACGCGAGGCGCTCGGGGATGGGCAGCAGGCTGCCTGTCGAGGCATAGACCGGCACGCGCTCCACCTTGCCGATGTCGGGGTTGAGGAGGTGATAGACGGGCTTGCCCTCCAGCTTGCCGCGGATGTCCCAGATCGCTGGCTCGATCCACCAGTTGTGCCAGCCTAGAAACGACGCTTCCGTGAGGCGCTGGCGGACCTCGACGAGGTTCGTGGCGTCGGCGCCGATGAGATAGGGGCCGAGAAGCGAGCCGAGCCCCTGGCGCTCGCGCTCGAACGCCGCCCCCGCGCTCACGCCCACGACGCCGTCATCGGTCGTGAGACGGACCAGCGTCATCCGGTTCTGGGTCTGCGGGTAGCCCGGGATCCACGACGGGTAGAAGGGCTGTGCGAGCGGGACCTCGACGTGGAAGAGCTCGATGCGCTCGATTCGGCTCACGGTGGCCTCGCCGTCGCGCGGCAGCGCCGCGCCACGTGCTGGTCCTCGCGGACGCCGTTCGCGGCGTCGCGAGGCTCGGTGCAAGGTGTGGTTGTCTCACTCCGGACGCGCAGGTGCAAGCCGCGTCGAGGAGTGTGCGCAGGGCGCGCGTGCCGAAGCCGCCGGGCGGGGTGCGCGAGTGCCCAGCGCCACGTCGTACCGCGCTGGAAACATGGCGCCGCCCGTCGCTGTCGGCATTATGCTTCGGGGTCCGCGAGTGCCGGCCGAGGAATCCCAGCGATGCATGCGCTCCTGCTCACGCTCACGGCGGCGATCTACTTCGTCAGCACCATCTCCTACCTGGGCTTCCTGCTCGCGGACGCGCGGCCGGGCTCGGCACGAATCGGCCGGGTCGCCTTCGCCGTGGGTCTGCTCTTCCACAGCTCCGCCATCGCCGTGCGCTGTGCCCACGGGTTGCCCCCGACGATCTCGGCGGCGGATACGCTGAGCTTCTACGCGTGGGTGTTGGTGGTGGCGTTCCTGGTGGTCCAGTTTCGCTATCCGTTGCCCACGGTGGGTTCGTTCCTGAGCCCGCTGGTGTGCTTGCTGCTCATCACGGCGCTGGCGTTGCCGAAGCCGTCGAGCCCGCCGTCGTCGAGCCTCGTCAGCGTGTGGCTCCCCGTTCACGTGACGCTGGCGGTCGCGGGTGATGCCGCGTTCATCCTCGCTGCCGCGGTGGGGCTCATGTACTTGATTCGTGAGAGCTCGCTCAAAACCAAGCACATCACCCCGGTGGTCGATCGCCTGCCGAGCCTCGATCTGCTGGATCGCATCAATCACCGCCTCATCACCATCGGCTTCTCGCTGCTCACCCTCGGCATGCTGACGGGGGGCCTGTGGATGCACCTCGATCCCAAGGTCGAGGCCGTCATGCACGACCCCAAGATCCTGTGGACGGCGCTGACCTGGGTGCTCTACGCGGTGTTGCTGAACGCGCGCGCGCTGGTTGGCCTGCGCGGGCGCAAGGCCGCGCTCGGATCGGTGGTGGGATTCGCAATGGTGGCGGTGACGTTCGTGGGCGTGATCGTCCTCGGCCAGGGAGTCCATTCGTTCCGGTGATGGGCCACGAGCGAGACCAGCGAACGCACCATGGATGACGCGAGTCTGCCGGCTTGGGCCACCCCCTTGGTCTTGGGGGTGAGCCATCACACCTCACCCGTGGAGCTGCGCGAGAAGCTGGCCTTCGAGGCCGGCGACCTGCCGCGGGTGCTCACGCGCCTCACGGAGCGGCCGGGGATTCGCGAGGCGATGATCGTCTCGACCTGCAACCGCGTCGAGGTGCTCGCCGTGGGCGATTCGCCGGAGGCGGCGAGCGAGGGACTGGCGGCATTCCTGTCGAGCGAGCGTGGCGTGTCGCCGCACGATCTCGCTCACCACTCGTTTCGCTTCGCGGGGCGCAGTGCCGCGCGCCACGTGTTCCGCGTCGCAGCCAGCCTCGATTCGCTGATCGTGGGCGAGCCCCAGATTCTGGGGCAGGTGAAGACGGCCTATCGACTGGCCGCCGATACGCGCACCGTCGGTACGGTGCTCAATCGGCTGTGCCACCGGGCCTTTCGCGTGGCCAAGCGGGTGCGCACCGAGACCCGCATCGGCGATCACGCGGTGAGCGTGGGGTTCGCCGCCGTCGAGCTGGCGCGGAAGATCTTCGACAGCCTCGACGGCAAGGTGGTGCTGGTTCTGGGAGCGGGCGAGATGGCGGAGCTCGCCACTCGCAACCTCGCAGCGGCGGGCGCGAGCAAGCTGCTCTTCGCCAACCGCACCCATTCCCGGGCGGCGCGCATGGCCGAGGAATTCCACGGCGACGCGATTCCGTTCGACGACCTGGCGAACCGCGTGTCCGACGCCGACATCGTGGTGTGCTCGACGGGCGCACCCCATTACGTGGTCACTCAGGCGATGGTGCAAGCAGCGCTCAAGCGCCGCAAGCGCCGGCCCATGTTCTTCATCGACATCTCGGTGCCGCGCAACGTCGATCCCGAGGTGAACCACCTCGACAACGCGTACCTCTACGACGTCGACGACCTGGAGCAGGTGGTGGATGCCAATTGGCAGATCCGGCGCGTGGAGGCAGCGCGCGCCGAGCACATCCTCGACGAGGAGGTCGAGCGCTTCCTCGACTGGCTGCACGAGCTCGACGCCAATCCGGTGATCCGCGACATCCAAGACCGCTGGGAATCGATTCGCCAGGGCGAGCTGGATCGCCACCGTGGCTGGCTGGCGCAGCTCTCGGAGACCGATCGTCGCGAGGTGGCCGAGCTGACCCGCACGCTGATGGGCAAGCTCCTGCACGCGCCCCTCAGCCAGCTCAAGGCGTGCCGTGCGAACGGTAGCCTCGCTTACGTGGATGCGGCGCGGGTGCTTTTCGACCTCGACGACGAGGGGCGCAGCCGCAAGCCGCGCACCAAAGCGCAGCCGCCTGCCGCTGCGCCCGCGGACTCGAGCGAGACCGAGGATTCCGAGCCATGAAACCGTTCCGGATCGGCTCGCGCGGCAGCCCGCTCGCGCTCTGGCAAGCCAACTGGGTACGCGATCGATTGCGCGAGCTGGCTCCCGAGCGGGGGGCCGAGATCGAAGTGATCAAGACCTCGGGCGACAAGTTCCTCGAGGGTCCGCTGTCGCGGATCGGCGGCAAGGGTCTGTTCGTGAAGGAGATCGAAGATGCGCTCCTCGAAGAGCGCGTCGATCTCGCGGTCCACAGCCTCAAGGACGTCCCCGCCGACTTGCCCGCGGGCCTGGTTCTCTCCGCCTATCCGGCTCGCGAGGATCCGCGTGACGTGCTGGTGGTCCGGCGCGGCGCACCCGCGTCGATCGAGGGGCTGGGGCGCGGCGCGCGGGTGGGCACCACCAGCCTCAGACGGCGTTCGCAGATCCTCGCGCGTCGGGACGATCTCGAGATCGTGCCCTTGCGCGGCAACGTCGGGACGCGACTCGACAAGGTCGACCGCGGCGAGGTGGACGCCACGCTGCTCGCGTTCGCGGGTCTCAAGCGGCTCGGTCTGGCGGAGCGGGCAAGCCACGTGCTGGCGGTGGACGAGATGATTCCGGCCGTCGGGCAGGGGGTGCTCGCGATCGAGACCCGTGTCGACGACACCACCACGCGCGCCGTCGTCGAGCGCCTCGACGTGGAGCAGTCGCGGATCGTCGTCGCCGCCGAACGCGCGTTCCTGCATCGTTTGCAGGCCGGCTGCTTGGTCCCGGTGGGAGGGCACGCCATCGTCGAGGCTGGCGAGGTGCGGCTTCGCGGCATCATCGCCAGTCCCGACGGCGCGACCAGCATTCGCCGTGAGCGCGTGGCGGCTGTCGCTAGCGCCGCCGAGCTGGGACGCGAGCTGGCCGAAGAGATCCTGGAAGCAGGCGGGGCGCAGATCCTCGCGGCGTTGGCCGAATCCGGCTGACTGGCCGCGCGCGTGCGATTCGCACGCAGCACGGGCGCCTGCCAGCGCGGCTGCGGGTAAGCGCGGCCCTCGCGAATGAACCCGTCTATACTCGCACCCTTTCCGTCGCCCCCGCCGCCTCGGTTCGCCCACCCCCGCATGTCACCGCTCGAACCCCGCATCGTGCCGCGTGCCGAGCACGCGATCTCGCGCAAGCGCATCGATCCCAATGCGCTCAAGGTGATGTACCGGCTGCACCGCGCCGGCTTCAAAGGCTATTTGTGTGGTGGCGGAGTGCGGGACCTGCTGCTGGCGCGGCGTCCCAAGGACTTCGACATCGCCACCGACGCGCGTCCGCACGAGGTCAAGTCGCTGTTTCGGAACTCGCGGATCATCGGCCGGCGCTTCAAGATCACCCAGGTCTACTACAAGGACGGCACCATCATTCAGGTGTCGACCTTTCGCGCCACCACCGACTTCGATCCTGCGGTAGCCGAGGTCCCGCTGCAGAGCGAGGCGGGCGAGCTCGCGGCGAGCGCGGTCGTCGCGGAGGGTGAGGCGGCGACCGCTGCAGTGGAGCCGAGCGGCGACGAGGAACCGCGGGCCTCGCTGCTGATCCGCCGCGACAACGTCTACGGCAGCCCCGAAGAGGACGCATTCCGGCGCGACCTCACCATCAACGGGCTTTTCTACGACATCGGCAACTTCTCGATCATCGACTATGTGGGCGGCCTCGCCGACCTGGAAGCACGCATCATCCGCGTCATCGGGGATCCCGACGTGCGCTTCCAGGAAGACCCGGTGCGGATGATCCGCGCCGTGCGCCACTCGGCACGTCTCGATTTCGCGATCGATCCGCCCACCCGCGAGGCGATCCTGCGCCACGCGCACCGTCTTCTCGAATGCTCGATGGCGCGGATTCTCGACGAGCTCTATCGCGACCTGCGCGGCGGTGCCGCGGCGCCCGCGCTCAAGATCATGCTCGAGCTCGAGCTTCTCGACGCGATCCTGCCGGAGCTGGCGCGGTTTCTGCGCGAGGGGCCGCGCGAGGAGATCGAGCGCACCTGGCGCAGCGTCGAGGTGCTCGATGCCACCTCCGACTACGGCGACGCGCAGCAGCCGGGGGTGCTGTGGAGCATTCTCGCAGGGTCTTACCTCGGCCATGCCCTCGCCACGGCGCTCGCCAGCGACGAGCCACCGGCGGACGTGGGTGGGTTCATCGAGGACCGCTTTCGGGAACTGACGCGAAATCTCGGCGTCGGCCGCAAGGACGCCGAGCGGGTGAAGCTTTTGCTGCTCACGCGCCGTCGTCTCGACCAAGCGGTCGCCAGTGGTCGCGCTCCGAAGGGCCTGGTGCATCGGCCGTACTTCGAGGACGCGATTGGCTACTTCGACGTGGTGACGCGCGCCGACGGCGGTGAGGTCCCGGGATGGCTGCTGGCCGGCCGCGAGGCCGGACCATCGTCGGGGGCGGAAGCGACCGCAGGAGAGCGTCCAGGCACGCTCGAGCTGCCAGCGGAATCGAGCCCACGACGGCGTCGTCGCCGGCGGCGCAGGCGTGGCCGAGGTGCGAGCCCGGGGGCGACGCTCGCGCCGCCCACCGGTCCCGAGCTCGAGGCGCTGGTGGACACCGAGCCCATCGACGAGACCGAAGTCGCGGCGCGCGTTGCCGCGGCGAGTGTGCCGCTCGCATCCGGTGAAACAGCGACGGACATCGGCCCCGAGGCCACGGCGGAAGCGACTGCGGCGTCGCCCCGACGCCGTTCGCGTCGGCGTCGCAAGCGGCGCACCCCGAGCGCGGTCGCGGGTGCCACGGCGGGGGAAGAGTGAAGTCCGAAGCCGCCACCGCGCCGGCTGCACCGCTCGACCGCACGCACGCCGCGGAGCGTCTCGGCGTCACGCGCACGGCGCTCGATCTGCTCCACGACTCCGACGTCATCGATCTGCACATCGACGCCTTCATCGAGCACCGGCTGTTCGGCTACGACCTCTTCCAGCGCCACGGCACCGGGGTCCTGAACGGCCGCTTCTACAGCCACACCGATCTGCCACGGCTGGTGGAAGCGGGCTTCACCGGTGGTTTGTGGAGCATCACCACCAATCCGTTCCGCACCGCGGCGGGCCGATCGCGGACGTTCTTCCGCAACCTGGAGCGATTCCAAGCGCTGTTCGCGAGCGCGCCCGATCGAGTGGTGATGGTGCGCGACGTCGGTGAATACCGGGCCGCGCGCGTCGCAGGCCGGCATGCGGTGTTCTTGTCGGTGCAGGGCGGCAACGCTCTCGATCATTCCCTCGATGATCTGGACCGGATTCCCGAGCGTCTCCTGGTTCGCGTCACGCTCGTGCACCTCTCCACGTCGCGGCTGGGGGTGACCAGCAATCCGTACGGGCGTACGGGGGCGGGGCGTGGATTGAGCGCGCTGGGCCGCGATTACGTGCGCAAGCTCGACGAGAAGCGGATCCTGGTCGATCTGGCGCACATCAATCGCGAAGGCTTCTTCGATGCGGTCGCCGCTCACGACCGCTCGCTGCCGTTGATCGTGACGCATACCGGCGTCAACGGCGTGTATCCCCACTGGCGCAACCTGGACGACGATCAGCTCCGCGCCGTCGCCGATACCGGCGGCACGGTGGGGATCATGTACCAATCGAGCTTCCTCGGGCCGTCGTGGTTCCGCGCCAAGGTCGACTGGGTCGTCGACCACCTGGAGCACGTCGTCGACGTCGTGGGCGATGATCACGCGTCGCTCGGCAGCGATTGGGACGGCGGCATCTGTCCCCCCGACGACATGCTGAGCTGCGTCGAGTTCCCGCGCCTCGTCGACGCCATGCTGCGCCGCGGTTGGTCCGATCAGCGCATCCGCAAGATTCTGGGCGGGAACTTCTTGCGCGTGCTCGATCACCTCCGCCCGCGCTGAAGGCGCGGCCACGGCTTCGAGCGACCGGGTGGGGCGGGCAGGGGCGGCGCGGTCGGGCATCGTCAGCGGTGTGGGAGCCGATCCCGAGCACGAGGTGCTGCCGATGACTCCCGCGCCTTTCGCGGTGGAGCCTCGCTCGTGAGCGACGCGCCCGTAGGTACGCTCACCGGTATCGTCGTCGGCGTGCTCGCCTATCTGCTCTTCTCGTGGGGGATGGCGAACGGGCTCATCCCCGTGCCGAGCCGCCGCGCGCAGCGCCGCGGCGCGCTCGCGATCTTGGTGATCGCGGCGGTGCTGCTGCTCGCGCAGCTCGGGCTGATGATCTGGGCGCAGCTCGAAGGCTGAGTCGCCGCCGCGCCTCTCGGTATGGGCGCGCGATTGCGTGAGATTCGTGCTGCTCGCTACGATGAATGCTCGCTCGTCGCGTGAGGCACGCACGCGGCGCACGAGGAGCACGAGACGATGACGTTTAGGACCCGATGGCTCGGAGGGCTCGCCCTCTCGGTCGCCGCCGCACTGGCGCTCGGCGCGACCTGCCAACCCAATCAGGAACCGCTCGCGAAGCTCACGTGCTCGTCTCGGATGGCGAACGTGGGTGAGGTCGTATCGTTCGACTCCGCGGGATCGTCGGATGCCGAGGGCGCGCTGGCGAGCCTCGCCTTCGCGTTCGGCGACGGCGGCAGCGCGTCCGGAAACGCGGCCACACATGCGTACTCCGCCGCTGGTGCGTACCGCGCGGTGCTCACCGTCACCGACACGGCGGGGGCCACCGACGTCTCGTCGTGCGTGATCTCGGTGGGCTCGTTTCCGTCTGGAAGCGGGTCTCTCGACGAGATCGCGCTGGTGCCGCCGCACTACGACCCCGTCATCACCGAGGCGATCGACGCGCCCGAGCACGGTGGGCTCGTTCTCGGATTCTTCCGTGCCAGCGCTGCCGCGACGGTCACCGAGGTGCTTCTCGACGGGCAACTCGCCGATCCCCAGCTCGGGGTGGTGCAGTGGTGCGAGGTCGTCGATCCGGACTTGGACGCCGGCGAGATCGGCATCGTGCGCTGCTACACGAAACAGCCTCGGTACGATGCGGGCAATCCGATCGTCCTCGAAGTCCGCGCTGGCCCGTCGACCGTTTGGACCAAGAGCGCCGTGCTTCCCGCTCCCGGGCTCACGCCGAGCTACGTGACGTCCACGGAGGCGGGGGACGAGATCCTCGTGCACGTCCGAAACGATTCGGTCACGTCACGCACCGTGACGGGGCTCGAGATCGACGGTCTCGACGTAACGGCGTTCGCCGTGATCGACGCGCCGGCGCTGGCGCCGAAGGGCGTGGCGACGATCCGCGTGCCGCGACCCGACGGCGTCCCCTTCGGTCGCTGGCTCGCGTTCACCGTGCGCGGCAGCGACGGCGTGAACGAGACGCGCGACACGCGCGCGCTCAGGCTCTTCCGGCCGCACTTCGGGGTGGGCGACTGGACCCAGGCGCAAGGCGGTGGTGCGCAGAGCCCTTACCAGAATCCCACCGTGCTCCAGCAATACCTCGACCGCGGCATCGACCTCTTCTTGTGGACGCCCACGGCCGAGGCGCCTCCCGAGCTGGTTCTCGATCAGCTCGCCGAGCAGCACGACTTCTACGTGTGGATGCACCAGAGCCAACCCGATCCCGCCTTCGTCGCCGCCTGGCGAGGGCATCCCCGGCTGATCTTCAACGCCGTCGCGGGCGAGCCCGAGTTCGGAGATCCCTCGTCGCAGACGTTGGCCGAGGTCCAGGCGAATCGTGCGCTGTGGGGCGAGACCACGCCGCTTTGGGTCTACAACGCGTGCATGTACCACTTCTCGGAGTGGGCGCCGCTCGGAGACGTGGGTGGAATGGACCACTACGCGATCTGGGCGCCGAAGTGCAACACCAACCTGCCGCTCTTCTACAACGATCTGATCCAGTACGTGGGCAAGTACGCCGCCGAGATCAAGCGCGCCGCCGAGCCGAACCCGAGCTTCATGTGGACCCAGGGGCTCTACGAGGACGACGTGCGATGCCCCTCCGCCGACGAGATCCGCGCCCAGTGGTACCAGGTCGTGGGGCGGGGCGCGAAGACGGTGCTGTGGTTCCTGGGCCGTCCCGAGCTCGACGACATCTGCCCAGCATCGAGCCTCGACGAGAACGGGCGGCTCAAGCAGGAGCTGGTGCCGATGCGCACGGCGTTGCTCGAAGGCGACGTGGCCTCGGCGAGCACGGTCGCACGGAGCGTGACGCCGTTCATCGACGTGACGGCGACCGTGGGACCACGCGCGATGGTGCTCACGCTCACCGACTACTCCTATCAGCAGACGTGGCTCACCGGATTGGTGTGGCAGCCGCGGGCGAACGTGCAGGTGGACGTGACTCCACCCGCCGGCTTCGAGCCCGCACGGTTCACGCAGCTCGATCACGGGAACGCGATCGAGCTGGCCTACGCCAAAGTCGGTGCGAGCACCTATCGCGTGACGGTGCCGTCCATGTTCGTCGCGACGCCGATTCTGGTCGAGCCCGAACCCTGATCGGCGCCTGAGCTTCACTGTCGAGGCTACACCCCGAGGCCCGTGCCGGTGTCGGAAGCGTGCTGGCGATGCACGGGTTCGATCGCTCGTTGGATTGAGTGCGCCCGCGCCAGCGGCGTACGGCTCGGCTCATTGCACGTAGCCGAGGGCGCGCAGTGCATCGTTGGTCGCCGCGGGCATGGCGTCGAGCGCACGCTGCCGTGCGGCGCTGGCGCGCTGTCGCCCGAGCTCGGTCTCGGCTAGCACCCGGAAGCGATTCCGCACGTCGCCACGAGCGGTCGCGAGGTTGGTGCGCTCGTGCGGATCAGCGTGCAGGTCGTAGAGCTCTTCCGCCGCCTCGTCCGCGGAAGCCAGTAGGCGAACGTATTTCCAGTCGCCATCGGTGACGCCGAAGCGCTCCGGGGGGGACGCGCTGCGGAAGGTCACGGGTCGCGCACGTGCGGCGTAGCGGGCACCTGGGGCGAGCGGTAGCGATCGTCCGGCCATGGCATCCGGCACCGCTCGGTTGGCCCAAGAGAGCACCGTCGGCGCGAGATCCACGAGGCCCACCGATTCGCCGATTCGTGCGCCGGCTCGCGCGCCGCCGGGAGGTCGAACCAAGAGCGGCACGCGCAGCATCTCGTCGTAGACCGTCGAGTTGTGCTCGAAGCGACCGTGCTCGCCGAAGGCTTCGCCGTGATCCGAAGTCACCACCAGCCAGGCGTGATCCAGCACGCCGAGCTTTTCGAGGTGGTCGAGGAGGTCGGCGAGCTCGTGATCGGCGTAGCGCACGTTGGCGTCGTAGCGCGCCAGCAGCGCGTCCAGCCCGGCGGCGTCGAGCCGCGCTTCGCCTCGGTCGAGAGCCTGCAGAAACGCGACCGAGCCGCTGACGCCCGCGACGTTCGGGATCGCGAATGGCACGGTGAAGGCTTTGGGCGGTCGGTAGGGCGCGTGCGGCGGGAAGAAATGCAGGTATGCGAACCAGGGTTGGCCGTCGGTAGCCAGCGACCCGATCGCATCCTTCCAACGTTCGCGGTAGGTCCGGAGATCTTCGGTCAGCACCGGATCCACGAAGCGCAGCTCGAAAGCATCCTCCAGTCCGAAGCCGTGGAGGATCCCCGAGCGGCTCGCCACCATCGAGCGGTAGCGGGCGTCCGCGAGCAGTTTCGGTAGCGTCGCGACCTCGACGGGAAGCGCCCGCTCGAAGCTCGTCAGCGTGTGCTCCTCGGGCGGCCGACCCGTGAGCAGCGTCGCCACCGATGCGAGCGTGTAGGGCGCGGCGGCACGCGCGGCATCGAAGACGATCGACTCCTTGGCGAGCCGGTCGAAGGTGGGGCTCGTCGGCCGAGCGCGATAGCCGTAGCAGCCCAGATGATCCGCACGTAGCGCGTCGAAGACCACGATCACGACCGGCGGCGCTGGCGCCACGCCGGAACCGGCCTCCGTGGCGAGGGCCGCCAACGGCGCGAGCAGCGATGCCAGCGCAAGTCCAGTCGTGCGCTGGGCGAAGCTCGTTCGACGGCGAGCGGGCGTGCGTTCCACCGTTCGTCTCTTCACGGATTCCGGTGGATGCGCCGCGGGCGCCGAGCCGCTCGAACGTTCGTCACACACCCGCGGCGGATTCGGCGCCGGGATCGTAGGTGGAGAACCCGCCGAGGAGAAGCGGGCAACGGGATCGCTCGCCGGCACTCACTCGTCGGCGCCGCCGCCGGTACGCGCACGCGCGCACGCGCGGTTGCGGCGCGCCGACCACCGTGGCAAACCGGTGCGCCCTCGCAGGCCGAGCCGCTCGTGGCCGGCGAGCACCAGCGCGGAGGTCCGGTGGCACGAGGAGCCGAGTCGTGGTCGGTAGCGGAGCGCGCGGTGCTCAGGCGCCTCGCGACGCCCCGCAAGATCCAGGAGTTCTTGGACTCGCTGGCGTACAGCGAGGAGAGCGACTATCGCTCGCCACGCGACGTGCTCCGCGATCGTCGCGCGCATTGCATGGACGGCGCCCTCTTCGCGGCCGCAGCGCTGGAGCGCCTCGGTCACCGGCCCCTCTTGGTCGATCTGCGTGCGGTGCGCGACGACGACCACGTCCTCGCGATCTTCACGGTGGATGGCCATCTCGGCGCCGTGGCGAAGTCGAATACCACCACGTTGCGTTTTCGCGAGCCCATCTTCCGCAATCTGCGCGAGCTGGCGCTTTCGTATTTCGAGTTCTACTACAACGTCGAGTGCCGCAAGACGTTGCGCTCCTACTCGCTACCCGTCGACCTGCGCAGATTCGAACGCCTCGGCTGGCGTACCGACGCCCGCGCCGTGGATGCGATCGTGGAGGCGCTGGACCGCCGCGAGCACCGCCCCCTGGTCACACGCGCCATGATCGCGCGGCTGAGTCGCGTGGATCGGGAGGTGTACGACGCGGGATTCTTGGGCGCGAACCCCGCCGGACTCTACCGTCCCGCCCCGCGCCGCTCCCGCGCCGGCTGAGCAGCCCGCCGCGCTGGGCGTGCGGCGCGCGCAGGCGGCGCCTTGCGCCGGGCGCCGGCGCATTCCTGGCACAGCGTGGCCGTGGGTTGCGCCTGCAGCCGCGCGACGGAGATCGCTTCCCCGCAGCCCAGGCACGTCCCGTAAGTGCCGGCGTGGATGCGGGCGAGTGCGGCGTCGATGGCGACGATCTCGCCGCGCTCACGCTCGTCGAGCTTGTCGAGGACGCGAATGAGCGACTCGTCCTGGGCACGTTCGATGAGCTCGGGCTCGACGCGGATCTCGGCGAGGGTCGCCAAGTCGGATTCGGCCGTCTGCGTCTCGCGCAGCAATTCCGCCCGAGCGCGGGCCAGGGATGTCTCGATCTGATTCAGCGTGCGCGGATTCATGGACGACCTCCTCGCGTCGAAGGGGTGCGGAGCAACTCATGGGCAGCATGAACCGCGCCGGGCTGTGGCGCAGACGATGAAGCTGGAAGTAGGCGTCCCGACGAGCGTCGTCGGCGCTGCGCTTCGGTTGTGCCTGCGGTGCGTGACGTGGCGGTAACGGGGATCTCGCGCCCCTCTGGAAGAGCGGTGCGCAGCGGATACGGGAGAAAGACGAAGGCCCGCGGGCGAATTGCCCACGGGCCCTCGGGTATCGGGTCCGACGACGGAACGGGGCTTACGCCGCGCCGGCAATCCCCGCATCTTCGAACACGCCGCGCAGCGTCTTCAGCGCTTGCGCTTCGATCTGACGGATGCGCTCTCGGGTGAGGCGGAAGCGCGTGCTGATCTCCTGCAGGCTGTGGGACGAAACCTCCCCCACCCCGAAGCGCAGTCTGAGGATCTTCTCTTCGCGGGGGGTGAGCTTGGCGAGCGCCACTTTGACGCGATCGGAAAGCTCGACCAGCGACGCGTCCTCGAACGGCGAAGGCGCCTCGGGGTCGGCCAGCACGTCACTCAGCCGCTGGGTACCGTCGGCCGAGAGCGGGGTGTCGAGCGAGATCGCCTCGCTGCGCATCATCAGGCGCTCCTCGACCCACTTCTCGTCGGTCGCCACCTTCTGGGCGATCTCCTCGGTGCGCGGCTTGCGGCCGAGCTCGAGGCCCAGATCGCGCGTGGTGCGCATGATCTTGCGCCGCTCTTCCTGGAGATAGAGCGGGACCCGCACCAGACCTGCCTGGTTGTCGATCGAGCGGCGGATGTACTGGTGGATCCACCACGAGGCGTAGGTGCTGAAGCGGAAGCCGGTGTCCACGCGGTAGCGCTCCACGGCCTTCATGAGCCCGATGTTGCCTTCCTGAACCAGGTCGAGCATCGGGATGCCGTGGCGGCGGTAGCGCTTGGCGATGTGGATCACCAGCCGCAAGTTGGCTTCGGTGAGGAAGCTCTTGGCGTACTCGATTCCGTCGAGGGCCGCCGCGAGCTGATCCGCGTACCGGCTCAGCACCGGACGCTGACGCGACTGGAACGGGCGCTTGGGCTCGAGCGTGCCGTCGAGCAGCGCGCGTACGTCCCCGAGAACCGCATAGCCCACACGCTCGGGCAACGTCTCCTCCATCGAGCGGCCACGCGGTTTCGCGAAGTCCTTGCCGAGCACCCGTGCGATCAACGCGGGCGGTTCGTCCAGCAGTGCGTGTAGCACCTCGCGCGCCTTGTCGATGCCTTCGGCGAAGCGGATCTCGCCTTCACGACGTGCCAGCGGGATTGCGCCCATCTCCCGGAAGTAGAGATCTTCCAGGTTTCCCGCTTCGGTGTCGTGCTCGCCAGCGGCGAATGTCGCTCCCGCAGCCGGTGCCTTGCGAGCGGCGTCGCCGTCGGCGGTCTCGGGCACGTCAGCGTCGTCCTCGGCCATGGCGCCGAGTGCTGCGAGATCCTCCTCGTTCGGGCCAGCGGGCTCCGTCAGGTTGAAGCTCTCGGACACTCCCAGGTCGACGTCGTCAAGATCGAGTGGGTCTTTCATGGTGATTTCCTCGGCCTCTCGGCTCGAACCGGGAGGGGGAATGAGGATAAAGAAGATGGAATTGGTACTATATGCCTCCATCCAACCCCTGTCAATACGCTCCTGGACGGCTTCCTCGTGCTGCAGGTCTGGAAAAGGCTAGTGATTCCAAATGCCCAGTCGAGCTATGGGGGGGTCGGCATTACTCTCCCATCGGCTCCAGGGCCGCATTCGTTAGACGGAGCTAGGCCCAGCGGGATTCATCGATCCCGACGGCCGATTCACAAATAGGGAAGCGTGGCGGCGTACTCAACCGCAGGTGTTCGGCGCAGGCTCGAAGGGGTCGAGGACCTGAGTCCAGGGATTCATTCGCCGCAAATACACGCTGGTGACGAGGTGGTTGAGCGTCCGCAGACTGCCCATGTCGCCAGCCTGGGTGCGGTGCGCGTACGAGAAGCGCCCCGCCACGTCGATGCAGCTCTCGTCCGATCCGCACCCTTGATCGGGGTCGATCACGTCGGTGAAGGGCTCGGGATCCCGCCCCATGAGGGGCGCTAGGAACCAGTAGCGGTTCAGGATCTCGAAGTAGTACGGGGTGCGCCACGGCGCCGCACCGCCCAGCGACTCGCTGGCGTCCGCCGCACGGCGGATGCCCTCCATCGCGAAGCGCGCGGCGAGTTGATGCTCGGGGTGACAGGTGAAGCCGTGGAACGCGTCGAGCGTCAGGACCACGGTGGGCTGGAAGCGCCGGATGGCAGCGGCTACGGCCCCTGAGGGATCCATCGCCTCTTTCCACCTGGCGGCGATGACCTCGCGGGCGGGGAAGCTCTCGACGGGTAGCGGCGCGTTGAAGAGCCGGTAGTGCTCGAGCGTGGCGCCGTAGAGCGCGGCGGATTCTTCCAATTCACGCCCGCGCACCGTGCCCAGATCAGGATGGCAGCCCTCGGGCAGGAGGCATTCGCCGCCGTCACCGTGGTTGAAGACCAGAAAGTGGCAGGGCGCGCCGAGCCCAACACAAGCATGCGCGAGCACCGACCCGGCGAGCGCCTCGTCGTCGGGGTGGGCTGCGACCCACAGCACCCGAGCGTTGGCGTGGAGCACCTCTTCGATGCTCGGCTCGCCTGCCACCGGGAGGCGGGCGCCGGCGCAGCCCGCGACCACGAGCAGCATCGAGAGGAGTGCCAGCGGGCGAGCGCGATTGGTCCGGTTCACGGGGGTCTCCTGGCAGTCAGCGCGCGCTGCCGCGCGTCGGCAGCACGTGCTTGCGCACGTGATCGCCCACGCGGCTCATCCACTCGAGCTCGTCCGGATCAAGCGGGCCGCGATCGAGCGCGGTGAGCGCGTGCTCCATGTCGGTGCGGCTGCGCGGGCCGGTCATGCAGACGTTCACGGCGGGTTGCGTGAGCGCGAACCGATAGCAGTCCGCAGCGCTGGGGGTGCGCTCGCCGGCGGGAATGCGCCGAGGGTTGAGAAGGGTCGCCCAACGGGTGGCCGTGTAAGCCACCAGCCCTGGACCGGTGGGCCCGGCGGGCACGTGTGGGAAGATCTCGTGCTCGGCGCCCCGATGGCCGGCGTTGTAGCGGAGGTGGTAGATGGCGAAGATTCGCTCGCGCTCGAGCTCGGGAAAGAGCGTGCGCTGGTGGCTCGAGATCGCGAGGTGGCGAACCAAGCCGCGTCGTACCAGGTCTTGGGCTGCGTCGAGGATGGCCTGCGAAGGTCGCTGATTGAACCAGCCGAGGAGCAACACGTCTGCGTACTCGGTGCCGAGCCGGAAGAGCCCGAGCTTGACGCTCGGCGCCATGAGCGCCGGGACTCGGGTGTACGACTGGATCACGACGGCGAGCTTGTCGCGGCCCGCGCTGCGCATCAGCCGGCGGATTCCGGCGGCGAATCGCTCGCGGCGGGTCGAGCCCCAGTAGAGGTAGTTGACGCCTCGCTCGAAGGCCATCTCGATCGCATCTGCCGGAACGCCGTAGGACGCGGCCACGCCGAGGCGCCCGACCGTGAGCCCGGAGCGACCGAGGACCACGGGTGAGCGCCAGTCGGTGGCGCCCGGCGCGATGACGGCTGGGCTCACGGGGTCAGTCTCGCGGCCCGAGCAAGCCGTGGTAGCGGGCCATCCAGTACGCGGCGAGGTAATCGACGCCCGGGTTCACGAGCGCCGGATCCTCGGGATCGCACTCCACCACGAACGGATTGCGCTGCCACAGGAAATCGGTGCTGCACTGGTACGGCACGGGATAGGCCTCGAGCGCCTGCAAGTGCGCGGTGCCGATGATGTCGGCGAGCTCGGGAATGGCGGTCTCGAGCGCGACCAGCAGCACCGAGTAGGGGTCGAGCGGGGCCTGCGGAGGATCGACGGCGTAACCGCGGTTGGGCGCATCGCGGAACGCCGTGATGTCCTCGAGGATCGACGCGTCGAGCGCCGGATCGTTCTCGTCTTCCACCGAGCGATGGATCAGCTCGAAGAACGCGTTGTGCGCCAGGTGGACGCTCTTGTGAATCTGGTCGCGGAAGTTGGTCTGGATGAGCGTGTGGACCTCGGGGAGGTCACGGCTCAATCGCTCCGCGTTGTAGTAGTTCTGATGGCTCAGGTTGTTGCCGTAGAACTGCACGTAGCGATTGTTGGCGCTGAACGTCGTCAGCTCGTAGAGATCGCGGTTGGCAGCGATCGCGAGCACCGCGTCGAGGTCCTGCTGGCGCCCGGCGACGTGGTACGCAACCAGGTGCCAGTTGATCGCGAACGGCGGGAGCGCTTCCGGGCCGGCCGTGGTCTTGATGCCGTCCACGTCGACGATCAGGTACTTCTGGCGCGCGACGGCGTCGATCACCTCGGTGACGTCGTCGCGGATCGTCTGGCGCATCGTCTCGTCGTCGACGAAATCGTAGGCGAGCGCCATGCCGAAGAACCAGCCGGTGTACTGATCGCGGCTGGTGTTGCCGGTCCAGAGGTCGCCGGCGAACGGGCCTTCCGTGACCACGTGGCAATTCTCGTCGCCGGGATCGCACGGATACACGCCGGGCGCATCGGCAGGGGCGCGGTAGCGCGCGATGAAACCTGCTCGCCCGGTGACTTTCAGGTGGTTGTGGAGGGTGTCGACGATCTTGAGCACGTTGGCCCGTGCCTGCGCGTCGTTCGTGACCGCGTAGCGGAAGGCCTGGCTCGCGAGGTACGTCCCGGTCCAGATGGTGGAGTCGCCGCGTCCCTCGTAGCGCAGCACCTCGCCGAGCGAGTCGTCGGTGAAGCGCACCTCGACGGTGGCGCCGTAGAGCGGCTGGTGGTGCGCCTCGTGCCAGGTGTCGTAGCCGCGGGCACGAGTGGCGAGAGGACCCGGCGGGCCGTCGTTCGCGTCGCCGTCGCTACCGCAGCCGGCGGCGAGCGCTGCTGCCATCCACACCGCGCTCCACCACGCTCGACGCATCGATCTCCTCGCCGGGACGCTCACGCGCCTTTGAAGTCGGGTTTGCGTTTCTCCAGGAACGAGCCGAGCGCTTCGCCGAGATCGTCCGAGAACAGGAACGCCGAGTTCCATAGCGCCACGTAACGGAGCCCCTCGGCGATCTCGCTTCGGCGCGTGGCGGCCATGACTTGCTTCGAACCTTGTACCGCAAGCGGGCTCAAGGAGGCGATCTCGTCGGCCAGCGCTTGTGCACCCTCCAGCGCCGCTTCCCGGTCGGCGTAGACGTGGTTCACGAGCCCGATCTCGCGAGCTCGTTCCGCGTCGATGTCCTTGCCCGTGAAGACCAGCTCGGCGGCGTGGCCGCGGCCCACGATGCCGGGTAAGCGTTGCAGCGTGCCCAGGTCCGCGACGATCGCCATTCGCGTCTCGCGCACCGAGAAGCTGGCGTCCTTGGATGCCACGCGGATGTCGCAGGCCGTGATGACGTCGATCCCGCCGCCGATGCAGAAGCCGTGGACCGCAGCGATGACGGGTTTGCGGATGCGCTCGATGGCGCTCACGCTCTCTTGGAGCCTGAGGATCTCCTGGTGCAACGCGCGCCGCTGCTGCGCCTGTGAGCCTTCGAACTGAACCAGGCTGCCGACCGACTTGAGGTCGAGCCCGACGGTGAAGTGCTTGCCTTCGGCCGCCAGCACCACGACTCGGCAGGAGTCGTCGCGGTCGATGTCGCCAAAGACTTTGGGCAGTGCTTCCCAGAGGTCAGGCCCCATGGCGTTGCGGGTCTCGGGGCGTGCCAAGAACACCCACGTCACATGACCGCTCTTCTGGACACGCAGCGGTCCCACTTCCACCGATTCGATCGAGATGGGGTCGTTCATCGTCGGGGGTCTCCTTCGTCGAGCGAGGTACGGGAGAGGGTGGGGCGCGCGCTCGCCGCGCGAGCGAGTCGTGCCGCGCGGCGCCAGCGTCGACACACTCGCCGCTCGTGGCGCGGCCGCGAGTGGTGCCCAGCTCTTAGCGCACGATTCGGCGGCCGTCAGCTCGCCGGCTGGGCAGCCGCGAGCGGCGGTGCCACTGCTTCGCGAGCCGATCCCGCGCGCTTGCGTCGCAGCGTCTCGCTCGCCATCCAAGCCGCGTGAACGAGCCGGTAACCGAGAAGCTCGATCATCGCGCCGAGGCGGAAATGCCGGAGTCGCCAGCGTGCGACCGGCCGGTAGAGCTCCATCAGCGCCGCGGCCAGGCGTGGCAGCCCGTAGTCGCGGCTCTTGCGATCGACGCAGCTCGACACGAAGTAGAGCGCGCGCGTTTGCGCTCGCGTGAGCGCTCCGGGCGAGGTGCCGCCGCCGATCGCGCTCTCCATGTCGAAGGTGAGGTGGCTCCAGTCCTCGAGCGTGGTGGGCGGCTGGTGGCCGGCGGCCACCGCGTCCTCGAGCATTTCCGTCCCGGGCAGCGGCAGATACGTGTAGAAGGGCGAGTTCCGGAAGTGCGGATTGAGCTCCTGCAGCTCGAGCACCAGCGCGATGGTGTCCTTCACGTCCTCGACGGTTTCGGTGGGGCTGCCCACGAAGAAGCTGCAATAGAGCACGATCGGATGTTGCGCGAAGCGCGCGACTTCGCGCTTCACCCGCTCCACGGCAGCGCTCTTCTTCATGCGCTTGCGGATGCGCGGCGAGCCCGACTCGATGCCGATGGAGATGCGTTTGAGCCCGGTGGCGGCGAACGCTCGGAGGCTCGCGTCGTCGATGCGCGCCAGCGACGGGATGTCGGCGCCTTGCACCTGCCAAGCCACTCCGGTGCGCGCGATCCCCTCGCCGATCGCGAGGGCGCGTGGGACGTCGAGGAAGAAGTTGTCGTCCACGAAGTAGACGCCGCCGGGGGAGTGGCGGCGCACCAGGCGTTCGACGCGCGCAACGGTCCGCTCCGCCGAGAGCATGCGAAAACGTCCCGCGTTGAGCGCGGTGTTGTAGCAAAACGTGCAGGGGCGGGGGCAGCCGCGGGCGCTTTCCAGCGACAGCGTGGGTGCTCCGTCCCAATGCGGCATGTACGCGCTCACCGGCACCATCTCGAAGTTCGGCTCGGGGAGTGCGTCGAGGTCGGGTAGTGCCGCCTCCGGTCCCCGCACCAGCCGTTCGCCGTCGCGGCAGACGGTGCCCGGAAGACCGGCGATCGGTGCGCCTGCGGCCACGTGCTCTGCGACCTCCACGAGGATGTGCTCGCCGTCGGCGATCACCACCGCATCCACCAACGGATGGGAAGCGGTCTGCTCGGGGAGCAGGGTCGCGTGCATGCCGCCCCACACGATCGGCACCGGCGCCAGCTCGCGCACGAATCGCGCTACTTCCAGCGCCGACGCGAGCATCGTGCCGCTCATCGAGGTGATGCCCACCATCAGCACCGGCTCGTCGAAGGCCTGCCGGAGCCGGGCGCGCCAGTCGCCCTCGCGCCGCAGGTCGACGATCTCGACGGAGTGGTGACGGGCGACACTCGCCGCGGCGTGCACCAGGTTGAGCGGATAGAAGGGCGCGGAACGCATCCGCTCCCAATCACCCGAGAACGGATGAACCAAGACGATCTTGCGCGCGCTCATCGCTCGGCGTTGCGCGGGAGGTGGGTGATTCGTGATCGTTGCGGTCGCGGCGCCGGAGGTGGCGCCACCTTACCACGGCACCCCCCGCACACAGCTCACGCGCGGATCGCGGGGTCGTGGGGCCGTTTTGCCAGAGATGCGCCGGTCGAGTCGCGAGGGTCTGGGGACTCGTGGGCGGGCACGGCTCGCCCTCGCTCGACTCCCTGCGACCGGAGGCTCGCCTCGAGCCCCGGCCACGCGATCGGGGCTCACTACCCACGAGCGCGACTCGATGTGCGTGGCCGCGGAGCGCCCTTCGACGTACCCCCAACCGCTCACGCCTGGATGAGGCTCGACACGAAACGGACCCACGACCGATCGTGGCGAGATCGAGGTGATCGGCCGTGGTGAGTCGCGTTCCAAATCGCGCGCCGCTCTCTAGAATCCGTGCATGCTGATCGCAGGCGTCGACGAGAACGGGCTCGGGCCGGGGCTCGGCCCATTGATCGTGACGGCGATCGCCCTCGCGGTCCCGGGAAACGACGACGCTGCGCTCGCGCTCGACGCTGTCGCGTTGCCCTCGATTCGCGACAGTAAACAGATCTTCCGGCGTACCGCGCGCAGCTACGCCGCCGGTGAGGCCGCAGCACGCGCACTCCTCGCCGTGCGGCCCGAGACTCGCGACGCGACGGACTTTCGGGGGCTCGTGAGTGCCTTGACGCGGACCCCTCCCTCGGCCTGTGGCGACGAGGCCGTGGATCTGCACGTGGCACCACTGGCGCTGCCGTTGTGGGGCGGCGACCCGGCTCCGGTGGCGCGCGCGCTGGCGGAGCGCCGCATTCGCGTCGTCGACGTCGCGTGCCGGGTGGTCTTTCCCGCCGAGCTCAACCGCGAACGATCCGCGCGGGGCGGCAAGCTCGCCCTCGACTATCGCGCCTTCGAGGACGCGCTCGCGTTGCTCGACGTGCGCCCCAAGCTGGCGCTGCTCGGCAAGATCGGTGGCACCCGTCGCTACCGCCCGTGGCTCGAAGCGAGCTCGCGCCTGTGGGGGATCGACACCCTCGAAGAGGAGCCTGCCTGCAGCCGCTACCGCTGTCTCTTCGAGGGCGCGCCGCTCGAGATGCGCTTCGTGCGGGACGGAGACGACTCGCTGTTGGCCATCGCCGCCGCGAGCGTGGTGGGCAAGTACGTGCGCGAGGCTTCGATGCTGTGCTTCAACCGCGCCCTCGGCTTCGACGCGCCGATTCCCCACGCCAGCGGCTATTGGTCCGACCCGAAGACCGCGGAGGCGATCGTCCGCTACGAGGAGCGCTTCGCGTCCCGCTGGCCGCGTGCCGCAGTGATTCGCGAGGGATGAACCGAGCGCAGGCCGGCGCCGCCGCCGCGCGATGCGGGCTCACAGCCCACGAGCGCGACTCGCGGTGCGTAGCCGCGGCGTGCCGGCCGACGTGCCCACCGCCCTCCATGCCTGGAAACGGCTCGGCACGAAACTGCCCCAGGACCTTGGCGCGCCTCATCTCGCCGGGTGGCGCCGGCTGCGGCTAGGATGGCGATTTCCGGCAGTGATCGTCCGCTCTTGGCCCCGCGGCGAGCACGGCGCGGGGGAGGCGTGACGATGCATGTTGGTGGTCGCGGGTTCGCTCGTCGGCTCGGCCCGATGCGGAGCACCGCACGTTGGATGTTGGCGTTGTCGTTGATCGCGCCGCTCGCGCGGGCTGCGACGTCCGAAACAGTCGAGACCGATCCGCACGATGCCGCGCGCTTCGTCGTGCCGTTGCTCGCGCCCAAGCCGCCGGTGGTGGACGGGCGTCTCAACGAGGATGGCTGGGGCAACTCGGCGGCGATCGAGCGGCTTCGTCTGCCGGGGCCGTCCAAGCAATTGCCGTCGCGCGCCACCGAGGTCTACGTCACGATCGATGCCGAGAATCTGTTCGTGGCGTTCCGCTGTGGCGAGCCGTTTCTGGAACGGCGCAAGCGCACCGCCAAGGGCCGTAACGTCGACACCATCGGTCAGGACGATGCGGTGACCGTCCAGCTCGCGCCGCCTGGCGACTCCAAAGGCACGTACTACGAGATCACCGTGGCTTCCACCGGCGCGGTGGCGCTGACGCAGCACGCGCAAAAGACCAAGGCGTGGAACGCGGGCGGGATCCAGGTGGCCACGCGCGATGCCATGGGAGGCTGGGTCGTCGAGCTGCGCATCCCGTTCAAGGCGCTGGGGCGCGCGACACCCGCGGCCGGCGAGGTGTGGCGGGCAAACTTCACCCGCCACATCGCCACCGTCGAGCCGGAAGAAATCGCGAGCTGGGCGCGGATCGCGACTCCCGACATCCACCAACCCGAGCAGTTTGCCGAGCTGCACTTCGAGTGACGGCTGCGCGAAGCGTGGGGCTCGGCGGTCGCTAGGAGTCCGTCGGGAAATGCGCTTCGCATCCCGAAAGCCTCTCGGCTCGATCCTCTCGCGACGGCCGGTTCCGCCCCTCCGTCCCACGAAGAGCGTGGTGCTCGCAAAGTCCCACCCCCGCGGCGGCTCGGCGTCACTCGCCGAGTGTGCCTGCGGCGCCGCTGCGAGTGCGTCGGCGACGCCGCTTCCCCAGTCGCTCGCGGCGACGGGACGGTCGGGGTCCCGCGCGGTGCTGCGTGCTCGGGCGGTGGCGCTGGCGTGGCTGGCGACGATCGGCGCGTCCGCGGCGAAAGCTCAGCCCACGCCATCGAGCCCAGCGGCCGTCGCATCCGGGGCCTCGTCGGTTGTCGCGCCGGCACCCTCGTCGTCGCCGTCGATCGTGGACGTTCGCATCGAAGCAGACGTCGGCATTCCCACCGAGCAGATCCGGCGCGCGCTTCCTCTCAAGCTGAATGCGCCGTTCGATGCGGCCGCGGACGCAGCCGTGCGCCAGTTCCTGGCGTCGCTGCCGATCATCGGCAAGAGCGAGGTCCGAATCGAGCCGACTCCCGCGGGCGACGTGCTGGTGCTCGATCTCGAACGCCAGCCGGTGGTGCGTGAGATCGTGTTCGCGGGGATCTTCCCGATCTTCGAGAGGGATGCGCTGAAGGCCTTGCGAATGCGCGCCGGCGACGCATTCGATTCCAGCGCGCTTCCCGGCGAGGTCGAGCGCCTCGCCAAGCTACTCGAGCAAAACGGCTTCCAGGATTCGACGTGCTCGGCCTCGGTCGGTGACGACGATGGCGAGATCTCGCTCGCGTACCAATGCACCCGCGGCTTCTTCACGCGGGTCGGTGCCATCCAACTCGTCGGTGCGAGTGTCCTCTCCGAGGACGAGGTGGGATCGGCGCTCAGGCCGTGGTTCTTCTTCACTCGCGACGACCTCAGCCAACGAGTCGAGAAGCTGACAGCGCGCTACCGCGAGCTGGGTTACGTGCGCGCTCACGTGGACGCGGTTCCGGGTCCGCCGGATGCCGACGATCGCGTGCCGCTCACGGTCACGGTGCAGCAGGGCAAGCGACTGGTCGTCGAGATCACCGGCAACGAGAACCTCGCCGAGGACGAAATCCGCGACGTGCTGCCGTTCGTTCGCGAAGGCGGCTACGGCATCTTCCTGGTCGAAGAGGGCGCGGAGGCGATTCACGCCCTCTACGAGTCGAGCGGCTTCCCGCACGTCGAGATCGGCAAGCAGCGCGTCGAGCACGACGACGACGTGCTGGTGCGCTACACGATTCGCGAGGGTGAGCCGCAATCGCTGGCGGCGGTGTGCGTCGACGATCCGGCGATCGCCGAGGCCGACGATTCGAACCCGGCGCTCTGCCGCAGCCTGTTGACCCGCCCGGCTGCTGCGCGGCCCGCCGAGCCCGCGACGCCCCCCGCCGAGCCGTTGCAGCAGCCGTCGCCGCACGCGGACATCCAGCCGCAGGATGCGCTGCGCAGCGGCCGTTCGCGCTGGCTGCTGCTTGCGCCACGCTGGCAGTCCACGCTTCTCGAAGAGGATCGCGGCGCGCTCGTCGACTACTACCGATCGCTGGGCTTCGCCGAAGCGTCCGCCGGCATCGCGCGAATGGAGACGTTGCCTGACGGCGTGGTGGCCATCTTCCCCATCGACCGCGGACCGGAATATCGGGTCGGCACGGTGTCCATCGAAGGAAGCCGTGTCGACATCGCCGACGTGGTCGCGGCGAAGCTCACCACCAAGACCGGTGAGCCCTATCGCACGGCCGACGTGGACGCGGCAGCCGCCGAGCTGGAGAAGGAGCTGCAGGGTCTGGGTTACCTGGCGGCACGCGTCGAGGCGTCGGTGGAGTTGGTGCCGACGCCCGTCGCCGAGGGTGCGGAGCCCCGCGACGGCGCGGCGAACGTGGCGTTCCGCATCGCACCGGGTTCCCTCCATCGCGTGACCGATCTGGTGCTGCTCGGCGCCAACGAGACTCGCAAGGGCGTGGTGAAGCGCGCATTCGCCCTCGAGCCTGGCGCGCTGCTCACGCCCGGCGGGCTCGCCGACACCCAGAAGAACGTCCGCGATCTGGAAGTGTTCGACGCCATTCAGGTGGCGCCCATCGGCCTCGACGTGAGCGCTCACGCCACACCCGCCGTCGAGCCCGTCGACGTGCCGGTGAAGGTGCAAGTGCGGGAGCGCCCCCGCACCGAGCTCGATCTGGGCTTCGGCTACGACACCGATCGTGGTGCCTCGGGACGGTTCGCGTTCCGCCAGCTCAATCTCTTCGATCGCGCCAAGAAACTCACCGTGAACGGCACCTACGGCCAGCGCGACAAGGGCAGCACCGTGGTGCTCTCCGATCCGCGTCTCTTCGGCTCCAGCTTCAAGGGCGCGCTCTCGGGCGCCTACTCCGATACGGATCTGGAGGCCTTCGATCAGCGCACCATTCGTGTCGGCGGGAGCCTGAGCCGTGCCTTGCCGTGGGACCTCACGGCGGCGTTCGACGTCGGTTACGAGCTCGCCGACACCAGCAACGTGGTCGCCGACGATCCCGACGCCCCCGAGCCCGGCACCACCCGCGAGCTCTTGCTCACGCCTTCGCTCGCTTACGACACCCGCGACGACCTCCTCTATCCCACCCGCGGCACGTTCGCGTCGGTGAGCATCGGGCTCTCGTCGCGCGCCTATCTGAGCGACGACAACTTCGTCCGCTACGACCTCCAGGCGCGTCGCTATCAAGCGCTTGCCGCGGGGGTCGTGGCGGTGGCCTCGGCGCGCTTCACGGACGTGGATCTCTACGGCTCGACCACGGTGGTGCCGACTCCCGAATTGCTCTTCACCGGTGGTACCAGCACCGTGCGCGGCTTCGAGGAGGATCGCATCGGGCCGCTCGACTCGAACGGCAAGCCGCTCGGCGGCGGCGCGCGCCTGCTCGGCAACCTGGAGCTGCGTTTCCCGGTGGTGTGGCTGCTCGAGGGCGCGCTGTTCGTCGACGCCGGTCAGATCACGCGCACGCTGAGCGCGGTCACGGTCGACAAATTCCAGGTCGGTGCCGGCGCGGGTGTGCGGCTGCGCTCGCCCGTGGGACCGCTGCGTCTCGACCTGGGCTATCCGGTGGTGGCGGGCGCGGCGCCCGACGGCATCGGCATCCACTTCTCGTTCGGATATCCGTTCTGATGAAGCGCCTGCTTCGGATCGCCGCACGCTTGGTGGTGGGCGTCCTGCTCACGCTGGTGGCGGTGCTGGTGCTGGTGGTGGCGCTGGTCGGCAACGATTCGTTTCTGACCTGGCTCGCGCCCAGAGTGCTGCCGCTGGTGGGTTTCGAGCTTCACGTCGGGCTCCTGGCCCACGACGTGGGCCGGCGCATCGAGATCCGCGACGTCACCTTCGGCACGCCCGGCGAGGAGCCGTGGATCCGCGTGAGCCGGCTCGCGCTCGAATACCGGCTCACGAGCTTGGCGCCGCTCGCCGTGCGGGTGCCGTCGCTCACCATCGAGCAGCCGCGCGTGCGCCTCGCGCTGGCCGACGACGGCACGTTCCAGTGGCCGCCCACGCCGGGGAAGGGAACGCCGTCGCCGTTCGAGCCCGAGGTGCCGGAGCCGCCCACGCCGCCCGAGGACGACCATCTCATTCCGCCGCTGCCGCTTCGGATCGAGGTCGGCCAGGTCCAGCTCAGCGACGGCTACTTCGAGCTCGCCGATCATTCTTCGGGAGACGATCTCGAGGTGGAGGGCATCGCGCTGGAAGCGGGAGGCATCGTCGAGCCCTCCGACCTCCACGCCAAGCTCGCGATCGTCGAAGCGCGCTACGGCCGTGGCCAAGTCGGCCCGCTCGCCATCGACGTGGCGCTCGATGGCGACGTGCTGCGGGTCGCACGCGTCGACGTCGCTACTCCCGAAGGTGGTGTCCACGTCACCGAGGGCACCTTCGAACCGCTGACCCTCGCCACCCACGCCAAGGTCCACCTGGATCGCGTGCGCCTGGAACCGATCGTGATGGCATTCGCCGACGTACCCGAGCTGCCGGGGCCGCTCAGCGGCGATCTCACCCTCGACGGCATCGTGCCCGATGCGGTGTCGATCGGCATCACCTCGCTCAGCGGCGCTTATCTCGGACAGGAGCTGGGGCTCGCAGGCAGCGCATCGGGTTCCTTCACCGATTACGAGAAGCTCGCGATCGAGGGTCATTTCGGTGATCTCGCGTTCGACGCCGCGGGCCGCCTCGACGTGGTGGGACCGAACACCGACGTGCACCTGAGCGCCGCCGCGCCCACGCTGAAGCTCGCCGACGAGCTGGCGGGTGGGATCGGCCTTTCTGGCGCCGCGCTGTCGGTGGACGCGCGTGCCACTGGAGCGTTCGACGATCTGCGCGTGAAGGCAAAGGTCGCGCTGAGCGAGGCCGAGCTACACGGCGTTCGGCTGACCAAGCTGGGCATCGACGGCGGGCTCACGGGCGAGGCCGTCGACGCTCGGCTCTCGTTCGAGGACGTCGCTGCGCCGGGTGTGTCGCTGGGCGGTGGCTGGCTCACGGCCGGGGGAACGCTGGGGAAGCTCGAAGTGGCGCTCGGCGTGGGCGCAGCGATCGAGGCGAAGGGGACTTTCGACACCGATACTCTCGCCGTGGATGCCTCAGGCACGATCCGCAAGCTCGATCTCGAGCCCTTTCTCGCGCTCGTCGGTGCGCGCGATGCCGACGGCGCGATCGATGACGCCACCTTCCGCGCCCGCGGAGTGGTCACCGACCTCACCAAGCTCGAGGGCGCAGCCGCCGTGAATGGGCTGACGGTGCGCGCCCACGGTGCCGAGCTGATCCAAACCACGCCGTTCGCCATCGACCTCGCCGGTGGGCGCGCGACCGGTCACGGCTCGCTGGCGCTGGTGACGATCCCTCCCGACGGTCAGCCGCTCGGCGATACCAGCGATCGCACCATCGAGGCACGCGCGGTGGTGGGGCTTCGCGATCGCACCATCGAAGCCAGCGTGGAAGGGAAGCTCGCGCTCGGCGAAGTGGTGTCCGTGGCACGGCCGTTCGCACCGATGCTCGAGCAGGGCTCGGGATCGCTGGAGGTCCGCGCCTCGTTCCAGGGGCCGCTCGGCGATCCTGCGACCAAGGCGTTCGTGACCGGGCGCGACCTGGCGCTGCGCATGCGCCCCGGCGCGCAGGCTCCCACCGATTCCTCGATTGCCGCGCCGGCGACGTCGAACACGAGCGCCAGCGCAGCGAGCGATGCCATCGACGCCAAGCTGCGCATCCTCGACTTCGGCGCTGCCGGCGATCTCACCAAGCTCTACGGCACGCTCTGGATCGACGGCGGCGATGCCACCGCCTACGGTCGCAGGCTGTGGGACATGTCGGGCCTGGTGAAGCTCGACGGCGGTGACGTGTGGGTGAACGACGTGCGCATGGCTGCCGACGGCGTGTGGATGGTCGCCTACGGCAGCATCGAGCACGACGGCCGGCTTGGGCTCAATCTCCGCAGCGAAGGTGGGCGTGTGGAAGCGATGAGCGACCTGACCAAGCAAGACCTGTCGGGCGCCCTCGACATCCAGATCGCGAGCAGCGGCACGCTGCGCGCGCCCGTCGCGAGGGCGCGAATCAGCGCCACCGACCTCTTCTTCCGTGAGCGCGCCATCGGTGACCTCATCGCCGAGGCCGAGGCCGACGGCGAGCACGCGACGCTTTCCGTGAAGCTGCCCGGCGACGGCGTGCTCACGGGCGAGACCGGATTCGCGCCAGGCTCGCACTTCTCGGTGCAGGCGCGGGTGAATCGCCTGCCACTCGATCCCGGGCTCAAGGGCTTTCAGGACGTGCTGCCGCCGGCCTTCCGCGATGCCAGCGGGTTCCTGGCCGTGGACGCGGACGCGAGCGGACCGCTCGACGATCCGGCGGCGCTCACCGGTACCGTGGTACTGCGCGCGCTCGAGATCGCAGGCGCGGACGCGAAGCTGGCGCTGGCGGCACCGTGTACCGCGCGCGTGAACGGCGCGGCACTCGACTTCGATCGCGCGCGGCTCACGCTGGGCGACGGCTTCGTCGAAGCCGGCGGACGCGTCTCCCCCGAGCGCCAAGAGCTCGACGTGGCGATGGAGCTCGATCCCAAGCTCGTCGACGGGATCGCCAAGGGCGTCGAGATCGGGAGCGGCCGGATCAAGCTCGACGAAGGGCGGATCACGCACGCGGGAGGGAGTGTGAGCGTGCGCGGCGCGCTGACCGTGGGCATCGACTCGGTGGCGATCCGCGGGATTCCCGATCCGCTGCGCGACGTGGCCGTGGAGGCGCGCTTCGATGGCGAGCCGTGGAGCTTGTCGCGCGCGTTCTTCCGCATGGGCGACGGCGACCTCACGGCCAGCGCGGCGGGCAGCCTCGAGGATCTGTCGATCGCCGAATCCACGATCGACTTCCACGCGCTGCCCTACCGCCTGCCCAAGACCGTGCGCGCCGCCGCCAGCGGCAAGCTCGCCGTGACCGGCGATCGCAAGGACCTGCGTGTGACCGGCAAGGTGCGAATCGACGAGGCGCTCTTCGAGCGCGACGTCGAGGTGCTGGAGAACGTGATCAAGCCCATCGCCATGCCCGGTCGCAAGACGCGGATCTCGTCGGGCGAGCTGCCGGCGATCCTCGATGCCATCCACCTGGACGTGGCGGTGAACAGCGGCGAAGACCTGCTGGTGCGAAACAACGTGGCGCGCCTCGCCGCCACCGCCGACCTGAACCTGAAGGGCAGCGCCGCGCGCCCGCAGGTCCTCGGTCAGGTGCGCGTCGGCGAGGGCACGGTGAAGCTCTTCGGCCGTTCGTTCTCGCTCGACGCCGGCACCATCGACTTCTCGAACCCGCTCGCCATCGATCCCGACGTGCGCATCGTCACCCGCAGCACCATCGATCGCGAGAGCGGCAGCGTCGACGTCTTCATTCACCTGGAAGGCACGGTGAGCAAGGGGCTGGCGCTGGTGCTGAGCTCGTCACCCGAATATCCGCAAGACGACATCGTGTTCCTCCTCGCCACCGGCAAGACTCGCTCCGAGCTTCAGTCGGGTGGCGGAGGTGGCACCAGCATGACCGGGGCGGCGCTGATGGCCGTGAGCCTCCTGGGGGGAGACAAGCTCAAGGAAACCTTGGGCCTCGAAGAGCTGGGGCTCGAGGAAAGCTCGACCGGTGGCGCGCGGGTGAGCGTGGCCAAGCGGCTGGGCGATCGCGTGACGGTGCGCGCCATCAACGAGATCGGCGGGAAGGGCAAAGCGCCACTCTCGGTTGCCGTCGAGTACCAGCTCCTCGATCGGGTGCTGCTGGTGGCCACACCCCAATCGAACGGGGCCTTCGGCGCCGAGGTGCGTTTCCGATTCCTGTTCCGGTGATGCAGCATCCCGCGCTTGCGACGGGAATGCCGCCGGGTTTAGCTCCGCGCGTTTCGCGCACGCGGTTCGCCGCGAAGAGGAGGAACGACGATGGTGGAAGTGGGGAAGGCCGCTCCCGATTTCGCGCTCGAGGCGCACACCGGCGGCACCGTCCGCAAGAAGGATCTCGCTGGCCAATGGGCCGTGATCTACTTCTACCCGAAGGATTCGACTCCCGGTTGCACCACCGAAGCGTGCGACTTCCGCGACAGCTCGAAGCGCCTCGAGAAGGCCGGCGCGGCCGTCTACGGTGTGAGCGCGGACTCGATCAAGTCGCACCAGAAGTTCGCGACGGCCCAGCACCTTCCGTTCCCGCTGCTCAGTGATCCCGAGAAGAAGATGATCGAAGCCTACGGTGCTTGGGGCGAGAAGAAGATGTACGGCCGCGCGATGATGGGCATCATCCGCAGCACGGTGCTGCTCGATCCCAAAGGTGTCGTGCGGGCGGTGTGGCCGAAGGTGAAGGTAGCCGGACACGTCGACGAGGTGCTGGCGAAGCTCGAAGAGCTGCGCGGCTGAGCGG
>CAYUSL010000020.1:0-31761 GCA_964447125.1 uncultured bacterium
TCGACGGCCGCGAGCCCGAGCTCGACCTCGACCCCGAGATCCACTTCCCGGTGGAAGCCTTCCTGCCGGACACCTACGTCCCCGACCCTGGCGAGCGCGTGATCGCGTACCGTCAGATCGCTCGCGCCCGCGGCGACGCCGAGCTGGACGAGATCCGCTGGGAATGGATCGACCGCTTCGGCCGCCTTCCCGCGCAGGCCGAGAATTTGTTCTTGCTCATGGCCGTCAAAGGAGACTTGCGACGCGCTGGCGCCATCTTCGCCCGTCAGGACCGGGTCTCTGTCTCGGTGCGTTTCCACGAGCGCTCGCCCATCGAGCCACGCCGCTTCGTGGAGGTGGCTCAGCGGCGGCGCGGTCAGGAGCCCGGCGAGATCCAGATGCAGCCCGACGGCCAGCTTCGCCTCAAGATCACCGGCAAGGCCTGGCCGGACAGCGCGACGTTGCTGCGCAACCTGCTTGCCGAGCTGATGGGCGAAGCACCACCCTCCGAAGCTCGCGGCAGGGCTTCGGCGACACCGACCACGAGCGAACGCACCACGCCGGCGGCATTCGTGCGGCGGCGCGACGAGCCCAAGATCGAGGAATCCTCCTCGTTCGACGCAGCCTGGGACCCGGGGGAGGATCCGTGATTCGTGACAGCCACCATCGACCGCGCCGTCGACTCGTCGCGCTGCTCGGGCTCACGCTCGCCCTCGCGGTCGGCGCCCAGGCAGCCGACGAGCTGATCGATCGCATCGCCGCGACCGTCGGTCCCGAGCCGATCCTGCTCTCGGAAGTGCGCCGCAGCGCCGAGATCGTCGCCAAGGCACAGGGCAGCACCGGCCCGATCACCGATGCGATGCTCGGCAAGGAGCTCGACGGCTTGATCGAGCGCGAGATCCTGCGCCAGCACATGCGCAAGGTGGGCATCAGCGTTCCCGACGCGGAAGTCGACGACGCCCTCGCCTCCATGCTGGGTCGTGCCGGCCTCGACCCCGACCAGATCGACGCCATGCTGGAAAAGCAGGGCCTCTCGAAGGCCGAGTATCGCGACCGGCTGCGTGGCGAGCTGGAGCGGCGGCGCGTGGTCGACATCGAGGTGCGCCCGCGCGTGGTGGTCGAGGATTCGGAGATCCAGAAGTACTACGACGATCACAAAGGCGAGCTCTCCGTCGCCGAGCGCGTCCACGTCCGCGACATCTACCTGCCCTATCCGCCAGGTGCCACCGCGGAAGCTCGCGCCGAGGTGCTCGCCAAGGCCAGGGAGATCAAGGCGAGCGCCGTGGCCGACCCGGCGATCTTCGGGGATCTCGCGCGCCGCCATTCCAAGGGACCGGGCGCCGAGGAGGGAGGCGACCTCGGGACCTTCGAACGGGGCAAGCTCAAGCAAGAGCTGGAAGACGCGGCTTTCGGTCTCGCCGCCGGCGAGATCGGTGGGCCGGTGGAGTCGGGTGGCGGCCTCCACATTCTCCAGGTCGTCGAGAAACAAGCCGGCGGCGCGCCTCCTCTCGACGAGGTGAAGAGCGCGATCCGTGAGAAGCTCCTCGCCTCGGCGCTGGAACGGACCTACAAGCGCTGGTACGAGCGGCTCCTCGAAGAAGCGCACGTGGCGCGCAAGGTCGATCTGCCCAGCGATTTCAAGCTCGGCCCCACCGGCCCGGTGCTTCCGGCTGCGGCGAACAACGCGCCTGAGCCGGCACCCGAGCCGGTACCTCAGCCCACGCCCGAACCCTCGCCGGAACCACCGCGCGGCGCAGGCGATCGCCCACTCACCGCACCCGACGCTCCCACCGCCGACACCGAGCTCGCGCCCCCAGCCGCTCCTTGAGGCCGTCGCCGAGGAGGAGCGGTGAGCGGCGACGTGCCGCCGACGCGTGCAGGGTGAAGGCACGCCGCCGCGACCCGGCGATCGCAGTGGAATTGGCGGGCGGATCGTGTGACCTTGGATCGCGTCGCGCACGCGGCTCGATCCAAACGTGCGCCGCGAAGCCATCCATCCCATGACGAACGCACCCAGCGTGGACGACGCCCGTGAGCCCCGGCGCAACGATCGCGAGTCGGGGGAGAGCGGCGCGCACCCGGATCCGCTGCCGTGGACTTCGATCGCGCGGCCGAGCGCGTGGGAGGGGCCGAACACTCCCTGGATGAACGCACTGCGGGCGCGGCCGTGGCGCGCGCTGGTGCTGGTGGTCCTCTTCTGTCTCACGGTCGTCGGGTGGAACGAGTTCTGGTTCCTGACGGACGACGCTCACATCACGTTCCGCTACATCAGCAACCACCTGCGCGGGTACGGCTACACCTGGAATCCGCCGCCGTTTCGGCCCGTGGAGGGCTACTCGAATTTCCTGTGGATGGTGCTGCTGGAGGGCGTCTGGAGGCTGACGGGCATTGCCCCACCGTCCTCCGCCAACTGGATCTCGCTGGCGCTCGGCTGCGGATCACTGTGGATCTCGGCACTCGTGATGTGGCGGATGCGGTTGCCGCCGAACCTGTCCCGCATCCGGTTCGCGTTGGTCGGATTCGTGCTGCTCGGCACGATCAGCAACCGGACGTTTCTCACCTGGATGAGCTCGGGGCTGGAGACGGCGCTCTTCGTCTGGTTGGTGCTGGCGTGGGCCGCGAGCCTCTTGTGGCTCGACCACGACGCGAATCCGCGTCATCTGTGGTTCGCCAGCGTCGCTGCAGGTGCGTGCGCGCTCACGCGGCCCGACGGGTTGCTCTTCGCGTTGGCCACCGTCGTCCTGGGTGTGAGCTGCCTTCGCCACGGCCGACCGTACGGGCGGTGGATCGCGGCGCTGCTGCCGCTCGCCGCGGTGCCGCTGCATCTCGTGTGGCGGCACGCGTACTACGGCGAGTGGTTGCCGAACACCTATTACGCCAAGACCACCGCCTGGTGGCCAGAATCCGGCGTGCGCTACCTGGCTTCGTTCGTGCTCGAGTACGGCCTGCTCGCTTGGCTGGCCGTCGCGTTGACTGCCACGGCCGTGTTCGTGCGCCGTCACGGGCTGAGCCGCATGGCGCTCCGCGTGCTGCAACGGCCGATGACGAGCGTCGTCGTCGCGACGATCGCGGCACAGGTCGCGTACTACACGCTGCGGATGGGCGGAGACCATTTCGAGTACCGCGTCTACGCGCACCTCGTGCCGCTTCTGTTCGTGGCACTGGTGTGGTTCGTCGCCGTGCTGGAGCTGCGCACCGTTGCTGCCGTGGGCGTGCTGGCCGCGTGTCTCGCCGCGAGCTTGCCGATCCAATGGACCCATCACGTGCTGACGCGAAACGTGTCCGACCGCAGTGAGAGCTACATGCTCGCGCAGCCGATCGCCGACGTGTTTCCGCGCCCGATCCGTTTCTACGCCGCCTGGTTCGACACGCTGCAGAAGTGGCTGATCGGCCACTTCGTCGGATCGCGCCAGTTGGACCACAAGACGGCCTACACGTTCCTCGCCGCCCACTTTCCCTCGCGCGAGCGCGGTGAGCAGATCCGCGGAACCGATCGACTGGTGCTCTCGATGGATTCCGTGGGGGTGGCGGCTTGGGTCCTTCCCGAGGTCGCGGTTCTCGACGAATTCGGCCTCAACGACTGGGTGATCGCGCGCACGCCCATCGACCCCAACCGCTCGCACGAGCGCTGGCTCGCTCACGAGCGTCGCCCGCCAGCGGGCTACCTCGAGTGTTTCCGTCCGAACGTCTGGTTCTCGGAGCGCGGGCTCCGGATCGCGCCGCGAACGGAACCGCTGACCGACGAAGAGATCCGAGGCTGCGAGAGCCGTTTCGCGGCGGCGCTCTCCGTGAAGTGAGCGCTGCGCGCTCACTTCACGGAGAGCTGATGTTCTTGCGGGGGGCTGTTCCAGCCCCCCGCCCAGCGCGGCAAAGCCGCGCTGGGACCCACCCCCGAGGCGCCTCGCTGCGCTCGCGGCTCGCCGCTGGCTCGCGGAGAGATGGACCGCGAGCGTAGAGACCGGTGTGCCGTTCGGCTGGAGGGCCGCCGGTCCCTCGACGGCCCCGCCGAAACGATTGCGCGATCGTGGGCTGTTCCAGCCCCCCGCCCAGCGCGGCAATGCTGCGCTGCGGCTGGGGGGTCGTCACGCGCTGCGCAGCAAGGGCTCCCACGCAGCGGGTTTGAAGCCGACGGCGCGCGGCACACCGTCAACCACGAGAATCGGACGCTTCACCAACATGGGGTCGCGGGTGAACGCTTCCACCCACTCGCTCTCGCTCCAACCATCCTTCTCGGGGCCGAGCGCACGAAACGACCCGCCGCTGGTATTTCGCAGCGCCTTGGCCGTGAGCGCCCCCACCCAACTCCGGACTTCGTTGGACGAGGGCGGCGTCGCACGCAGGTCCACCCACTCGTGATCGTGCCCACGCTCGGCGAGCCAAGTCCGCGCCTTCCGACACGTGTCGCAGGTGGGGATGCCGTACAAGATGATCTTCATCGATGGACTCCGCTCGCGCCCACGCATCCGTTCAAGGTGCCGCCAGCTCGTAGAGGTGAACGCCATTCGCGTTGATGCGCGCCCACGTCTTGCGTCCGTCGACCGGCCAGTAACCGGTGTTGACGTAGAGCCCCTTGCGGCCGTTCTGGGCCACCAGCTCGGTGCGCTCGGGCTCGTGCGTGTGACCGATCAGCACCACGTCCGCGCCGGCGGCAATCCGTGCGCGGGCATAGTCATGGCTGAGGGCACGGATCGGATCGTTCTTCCGCGCCGTGTAGCCGCGGGACTTGCGGCTCGATCGCTCGCCGATCACCACCACCAGCTCCGCGGGGAGAGCGCGCGCCAACCAGCGCACGATCCGCGTTCGCAGCAACCAGCGCAGGAACAGATAGCCGTGATCGCGCGGATTGACGAGGTCGCCGTGGGAGAGGTTCACCTCGCGCGACGACACCCACACTCGCCGTTCACCGACGAAGGTGTCGAGGCCGATCACACGCCGGAAGTGCGATTCGAGGTGCAGGTCGTGATTCCCCTCGCAATAGAGCACCGCGACGCCGCGGGAGTGGATCGCCGCCAACGCCGCGATCACGTCGGCGAAACGCTCCACGAGGACCACGTTGTCCTCGATCCAGAAATCGAAGAGGTCGCCGAGCACCACCAGGAGATCCACCTCCCGCGGCAACCCGCGGAGCAGCTCGAGCGCAGCCGCGTAGCGCGGCTCGTCGCGATCCCAGAGGTGCAGGTCGCTGATCACCACCGCATCGCGGTACGCTCGTTCGGCATCCACGCGGAACCCGGGGTGAGAACCGTCGCACTCAGTGGATCGGACGTTTGCCGCTGGGACTTGCGCAGTAGCGCAGCGGTCACTCGACTCGCGAGCCTTGCGCTTTCGTCAAACGCAAGATAGCGAAGCGACCGACCGATGCCACTTGTTCGTAGCGCGTGGCGACGAAATCCCGCATCGGAACGAAGACCATGAGCTCCTCGTGCGAGTCCATGTCGTGCCCGCGCACCCAGGGAATTCTGTCGCCATGTGGCACGATGATCACGTCCGGCGGATGTTCGGCGAAAGCTGGGTCGAGTGCCCACGTTCGCGGGTCTTGGCTGCCTCGCAATGAATAGCGCATCACGGGCTCGCGCCAGAGCGGGAAGCTCAGCGAGGGGTCGATCCCCAGACAGGTGATCCGATCGGTGCTCGCTGTGTGCTCGCCGAGATAGCGCGAGAGCATGATCTGCTCGCGAGTCGAGAATGTCGGATCGTGGAAGGCGTCACTGAGCCAATACGACTCCACACTCGCGCGGTCGAATCCGACGCGCACAAGATCCCGCACGCGATCGTAGTGACACATGGCAAGCGTCAAATCGCCCAGCACCAACGCGAACAAGATCGGGCGCACGCCAGCCCGCGCGCCCGGTCCCACTGACACCCGAAAGAGCGCCGTGAGCGCAACCATTCGCAAGATCGCCAGCGGAGGAACGAGCGTCAGATAGTGATAGTCGAAGAATTTCCGCTGTATGAAGGTCGAGAAAAAAGCCGCGCCGAGCCACATCAGCAGCAGCAGCAGTGCAAGCCGCATCTCTCTGGCGACGGGTGAGGAGCGACGCAACGCCCATGCCGCCACCGCCGCTCCAAGAACGTCCAGACATACCCCGATGCCGTAGCGCCCCTTGAAAGGATACCAGATCCAGAACCACTTGATGTCCGCCAACGGGCGAAGGCGATCGAGGCGCGCGTACGGCAGTGCGGCGTGCAACTGTTGAAAAATAAAATCCCCGAGCCCGCCAGAGACGGCTAAAGCGACCACAAACGTCGCCAGTGGGATTGCCGTGCCAACAGAAAGCCAGGCCATCGCCTCCCAGAACGGCCGAAGGCGTGGCCAGTTGGCAAGCAGTAGGAACGTGAGCAATGCGGGTATCACGAGGGCAATCGTATACTTGAAGAGTATCGCCACACTGAAAAGAACACCGGCAGCCACGAGCTGAAATCCAGCACCACGGCCGATGGCATGTCCGCCTCCAAGCGATGGCGGGCCAGGAACGGCGCGCGTGCCAAAGTACAGGCCGGCGCAAACCGGAAGATTGAGAAAGCCATCGACCTGCGCACTGCTCCAGTAGTTCAGCTCGTAGTAGATCACGACGTAAAGACACGCCGCGATCAGTGCCTCCCCGTCGCGGCGAAGGATTCGGCGGACGAGCAAGAGTACGAAGGCACCCGTTACATACGTCCAGAGCAAGTCCATAATTCGGATAGCGCTCATCGAGCGCCCGAAGACGAGTAGCGCTAGCGCATGAACTACGCCAGTCATGGGCAGCTGGATGATTGGAACATCGCGATAAAGCGTCTTGCCATGCAGCATCGCATCACCAATAAACGCGTAGCACAGTTGGTCGCGTCCGAACGGGAGGATCAACGAAGACGCGCCAAAGATCAGCGTCACGACTCCGAGCGTAATCACCAGAATGCCCGTGGCGCGCGCTGCGCCACCGCGTGACACCGCAGGTGCTCCGGCCACAGCGAACTCGTTGGCACCGGCACACACCGCGCCGGCCGGAATCGCGCCGTCCCGAGGCGGATGACCGACGTCCCAGAGCGTCGACGAGTTGGGAACTCTTGGATTCACGAAGCCCCCGCGATGCGCGATCTTGCCGATCGCACATCGACATCATGGCAACGGAGGTCGCCGCCCGTCATGCCGCGCGGAACGTGAAGAACGTGTGCACAAAATAGCTCGTCGTCGCGGTGAAGATCACAAGGACGGCTTGCGCCGCAAGTGGATGCAGCCCTACGAACCCGACCAGCAGAGGCAGCAGCGTGATATTGGCCCCGAAATAGCCCCAGTGAACCAGGCTGTAACGAAAAAGCGACTCCATCCGGCGGGAGCGGTCACGGAATACGAATGTGCGGTGGCTCAGATACGCGTTCGTAACCGCAAGGATGTGCGCAGGCGCCGCTGCCCACAAATAGTGCAAGCCAAGAGACGTCACCAGTGAATAGGCGCCGACGAATGCCAGATAGCCGAATACCGTATTCCACACGCCCACCAGGATGAAGCGTAACGGGCGCATCGCGCGTTCTCGGACAAGCATGCTTCGATAGCGCCATCGTTCAGCAGACGAGCGGCACACAATCGCGAGCGACGGCCGCGCGAAAGCCGTGGCCAGGCCACCATCGACACGGCTCTCCGTCACGATTCCGCGGCGGCGCCAATATCGCGAGCCGGGGCCATTCTTGGTTGATTCGCGTCGCCCCAGAAACATCCACAGTCAATTCGATTTGCGAGGCTATCACATCGAAATCGAGTGTCACCAGGCACGCGTCGGCGGAGCCCGAGGTCGCCACAGCCGCTCGACGTTGTCCGAAACCCGACACCGATGATCTGCCTCGACCACCAGCAATCGTCGTGTCATCACCCAAATGCCATTCGCGGGCGCTGCGGAGTATGTCAGCGCGGCCGCAACGTTCGTCCTCCGCATATCGAGTTCTGCGGGCGCGTGCAGCGCCGGGCGCGCGCGGGACAACCCGAAACAGCGGCAGCCGGTCCTCGACGGCCTGCAGCCGGCTATCCTGGCGGTGGGTCGTCAAAGTTCACCCGCTCTTTCTCGATCACCAGCCACTTCTGGAAGAGACGGCCGTGAATCGCCCCGATGTACTCGCCGATGAAGCCAAGAAACATCAGCTGTACTGCGCCAAAAAAGAACAGCCCGATCACCATCGGCGCTGTGCCAAGACGAAAGCTGTCCCAGAAGAACAGCTTGTAGGCGAGGTACACAATCGCTACAAGACCGCTGAAGAAGGCGACGATGAAGCCGACAAAGGTGGCCAGGCGCAGCGGCACTTTCGACTGATTGACGATACCGTTCATCGCCTGGACGTAGAGATCGTAGAGGCTATTCTTGCTCACACCACGCTTACGATCGGGCCGGAAGTATTCGAGCCGCGCAATCGGGAAGCCCATCTCACACACCAGGCCACGCACGTAAGGATAGTGATCACCGACGCTGAGGATGAGGTCCATCACCACCTTCTCGTAGAGTCCGAACCCGGTGAAACCCTTGATTTGTTCGGTTTCGGAGAGGGCGGCGATGAGTCGGTAGTACATTTGGCGTACTCGGGCCATCACAAAACCCTCGCCCGTACCTCGCTTCACTGCCGCCACTATCTTGAATCCCTGCTCCCACTGTCGCACGAAATCGACGATCAACTCCGGCGGATCCTGCAGGTCGGCGACCAGGGGAATGATCGCGTCGCCTCGCGCTTGCTTCAACGCGTGCATAGGCGATCGATACACGCCAAAGTTCTTAGTATTGACTATAAGTTTCACATTTTTGTCTATCGCCGCAATCTCCTTCAGCACCGCGACCGTGTTGTCGCTTGAGGCGTTGTCGATGAAGATGTGCTCATAGCGGTAGTTACCGAGTGTCGCAATCGCCGCCTTCACGCGCTCGTACACTTCACGCACATTCACTTCCTCGTTGTAGCAAGGCGTGACGACACTGATCAGCTTCATAACGTGACGATCTTTCCTTGGTAGTCGAGCTCATCTCTAAGCGTGCGACGGATGGCGTCTGCCCAGACATAGCTCGCGACGAGGACCGTCGTCGTCTGGCCGTGGAGGGACGCCGGAGATTGAATCGTTAGGCCGTGCAGCGTACGGCCGTGGAGACCCGAGGCACTGTCTACGAACCCCCGCAGGTTCAGATGGGCCATCGAGGTCGTCGCCATCAGCCGCGCGGCGAGCGAGCCTACACCCCACACGACGACGGGCTCCTTGCTCTCCGCGAGAGCGGAGATCGTTCGGCTAACGTCGGCAAGTTTCTGCCGCGATCGAACGATGTAATCACGCAACGGCCGCACGTCACTCGGCGTATCGACCTTCCGCACCTCCTCGTCTCTGCGAAACAACGCGGTGATCGCTGGGTAAGCGACTCCATTTACCATCACGACATTCTGCTGCTCTTTCACTGACGCGAAGCCTGCCTTTGCCAGGAGGCGGCGCAGGCTGATACGCGTGAAGTATTTCACGTGCTCGACCGAGAACTCGAGAAACGGCTCCTTCATGTCGACGCCGAAATGCTCTGCATCCGGAACTTGGACGAATACGAAGCCGCCGTCCGTCACCCAGCGCCCCACCCGCGCCAAGGCCAGCGCAGCATTCGGCAAGTGCTCGATCACATTGGCGAGCATGACGACGTCGAACTGCGCCGCCGGTGTGAAGCTAGCGATCGATGCCGTCACGATCGGAACGTTGTATAGCCGACCGCCGATGTCCCTGCACTCAGCTGCCGGATCGACACCGAGGACGTCGTAGCCCGCGGCGCGGAAGTACGAGAGCAGAAGTCCGGTGGCGCAACCGACGTCCAACACGCGCTTTTGCTCGCCCGACAACGCTGCATCGACGAAGGCGAAGTTATCCGCGTGCAGCCTATGCATTGCCGGCGACACATTCTTCGAGCCTTCGTAGGTGTAGCGTGTATTTGCGGCGTAGTAGGCTTCGTAGGCGGCCGGCGACGGGAGATTGCGAGCAAACGCAAAGCCGCAACCGGTGCAGCAGGACACGTCGTAGTGGGTTTCCACATCTCCCGGCAGCACGAAGTCCTGGCGGTGGAGGAGATCGAAGTCTCCGCCGCCGCAGAGTTCGCACCGCTCCTCGATCACCATGCCGTGAACCCGCCGTCGACGATCAGGTTCTGGCCGGTGACGTACGCAGCGAGATCTGAAGCAAGGTATGCAACCGCACCCTTGAAGTCTTCCTCTATCGCCATGCGGCCGAGCGGCGTGCGCGCTGTGTAACGGTCGCAGAACTCTTTCGGCTGATTGCGCCAGACCCCGCCGGGGCTAACGGCATTCACTCGGATCCTCGGTGCCAGCACGGTCGCCAGCCAACGCGTGAGCTGCAACAAACCTCCCTTGCTCGCTGCATATGCCGCCGAGTTGCCCATCGGGGTCCCTTCATAGAGTCGCAGATCGGGCCCGGCGATGCCGTATAGCGATCCGATATTGATCACCGAGCCGTGGCCGCCGGCCGCGAGCGCCGGTGCGAAGAGCTGGGTGAGCAGGAACGGCGCGGTAAGATTCACATCGAGCGCGAGTCGCCACGGTTCCGCGCGCTGCTCGAGGAATGACGTCGTCCAGCCGCCGACCTCCTTGCTGCTGACCATCGCCGCACAGTTGCAAAGCACGTCCAGGCGGCCGAACCGTGCATGCACCGCGTCGGGCAGGCCGCGGATCGCGGCCTCGTCGGCGAGGTCCGCGGCGAGGACGAGTACCTCGCGCTCGTAGACCTTCTGCACCCGTTCGGCAGCCGCCAAGCAACTCTGTGCAACGACGTCGACCAGCACGAGGTTTGCGCCGAGCTCGGCCATCGCATCGACGAGGCCACCACCGATGTGGCCGCCGGCACCTGTCACGAGAGCGACGCGTCCAGTCAAGTCCTGCAGCTCCTTGAGCATTCTCATGCGACTCTCCTGTTTACAGGGTGATCGCTCTTCGTTCGCGTGCCGAGCGTTTTATCGCCAGGGCGAGCTCGAGCACGCGGCGCCCGTCCTCGACGCTGCACCGCACCGCCTCCTTGCCGTCGATGCACTCGAAGAAGTGGTTGAGCTCGGCGACGAACGTGGCGTTGCGGTCGAGGGAAGAGGGCGGACCCAACACGCGCCATTCGGCTGTGTCGGCAGTCCAGACGGTAACGGCGTGGTTCAGCCCGTCCCACACGATCGTGCCGAGCGAGCCGATGATCCGGAGGCCCCGGGCCATCGGTCGCTGCAGCATGTCCAGGTGCACGCTGCCAACCGCGCCACTCGCAAAGCGAACGATCGCCTCGCACGTGTCCTCGACGTCGATGGCGAGATCGCTCAGTCGCTCCACGACCGAGTGCACCTCGACGACGTCGCCGCACACCCAGCGGAGGTAATCGAGCTCGTGCGACAGCTCATTGATCGCACCCCCGCCGAGAGCGCGTCGCGCGCTCACGCCCTGCCGGTAGTCGGTGCCAAGCCGCCAGTCCGGCAAATACTGGCCAACCTCCGCGCGCACGCTCAGCACCCTGCCGATCGCGCCTGAGTGCACTGCGTCGCGCAACCGAATCAGCGGTGGATAGAAGCGCAGATTGTAGCCCACGGCCGCGTGGACCCGTCGGCACTCCGCGAGCAAACCATCGATGCCTTCGAGCGAATCGGCGAGCGGCTTTTCGATCAACAGATGAACGCCGGCCTTCGCCAGCACGGTTGCATCCGCCACATGACACGTGGCTGGCGACGCGACGATCGCCGCCTCTGGCCTGGCTGCCACCGCGTCTTCGAGGGAGCGGACGACCGGCGTGCCGGCGAGGTCGTCCGGTGTCGGTCCGTCGGTCCGCCGCAACACGACTATCTCGGCATCCGGGCGAAGACGACGCGCGTTCATCAAGTGGCGGCGCCCAACGCTCCCGAGCCCGACGATCAGTAAGCGCACTTCTCAGTCCTCGTCGTCATCGAATTGGCGCATATTCTCGGCAATTTCTTCACGTGGTAGAAAAGGGGCCATGTCCTCGAGCGGCCGCGACTCGAAGGTGCCATCCGCCCGACGAAGCGACGACGCTTTCGGCGTGATGCCTTGCTCCGGCGCGATGTTCACTTCGCACAGCACGGGCCCGTCGTTTGCGAGAACTTCGGTGAGGCCCTTCGCGATCGCGTCGTTGTTTGCGATGTGCGCATAGGGCAGCCCATACGCGGCCGCCAGCTTCGCGAAGTCCGGCGCGGTCACTCCGGACTTCGGGTGGGATCCGACGTAGCGGCCCTCGAAAAAGTTCTGCTGAGTGCTCCGGATGCTCGCGTAGCCGTGGTTGTTGAAGACGAAGATCTTCACGGGCAGGCAATTATGACGGATCGTCATCAGCTCCTGAAGGTTGAGCTGTATGCTGCCGTCGCCGGTGACGCAGATCGTGCGCTTGCGATCGTTTCCGATGCACGCGCCGATCGCCATCGGCACGTCCCAACCCATCGAGCCCCAGTTGATGCTGGTGAAAGACCGCTGGCCCTGCTTCACTCTGAACGCTTGGATACAGCTCACCGTGTCGAGTCCCGCACCGCCGACCACGACGTCATCGGATCCGAGCCCTTCGGCCAAGCGATCGACGAATACGTAGCTGTTCACATGCGCGCGATCGGTGAAATACTCGTCGACGATCAGCGGGTAGCGCTCCTTCCATCGGTTGCAAGCCGCGATCCATTTCGGCCGCTCTTGCCGCCCGAGCATTTGGGAGAACACCGGGAGGACTGCTGCGACGTCGGCCAGGATGCCTACGTCCGGCTTCACGGCCTGGTGGAAGAGCTGACCTTCGTCGATATCCACGATGAGCTTCTTCGCCCGCGGCGCGAATCCGGCGAAGTTGAAGCCGACTTTTTTTACACACAATCCGGCGCCGAGGCTCAGCACGCAATCGGCGGATTGCACTGCGAAGTTGGCGCGGCGTTGCCCGGCCGTGCCAAAAACTCCAACGTTGAGCGGATGATCCTCGGGTAGCAAGTCCTTCGCGGCGTCAGGCAGCACGACCGGGATCTGCGCGTGCTCCACGAACGCACGGAACGCTGACACCGCTTGGCCGAGGCGAACGCCACTGCCGCCGATGATCAAGGGACGCTTCGCCGCGCGCAACGCCTCGATCGCCTCTGCCAGGTCGGCGTCGAGCGTCTTATTGCGTGCTGCAGGCGGAGGGGAATACGGCTCCAGCTGCCTCGGGTCGATCTTGCCGCCTTGAACGTCGAGTGGGATCTCGACGAGCACAGGTCCCGGTCTGCCGGAAGTGGCGATGTGCCACGCGCGCTCGAGGTCGCACCGGATTCCGTTCGCATCGGTGACCGTGAATGCTGCCTTCGTGACCGGCACAGCCATCGCCACCGAGTTGCCTTCCTGCGGCCCCTTCTGGCGGATCTTTGTGTAATCAGCGACCAGATCTCGCCGCACCTGGCCGACGATCGCCAAGAGCGGGATCGAGTCAACCCACGCGCCGATGATGCCGCTGATCAAGTTCGACGCGCCTGGCCCAACGGTGCCGAGACATGCGCCCGGCTTGCCACTCACGCGTGCGTAGCCTTCGGCGCTCACCGCGCACGCTTGTTCGTGGTAGTTGCACCAGTAGCGCATGCCTTCACGCACACCGGCCGAGTCCACGAGGTGCATGATGCCACCGCCCGACACCATGAAGATGTCGCGCACGTCGCGGGCAACCAAGAAGTCCATGACGTAATCCGAGACCCTGACCTCCGCCACGCTCACTCCTGCCTGTGCCAACGAGCCATACGGCGGATCGCATCGGGCAACGCAATCCATGCAGTCAGTCCGAGGTCGGCGGCCGCGCGATCAACTCGCGGCACGTAACGCGAAGCCGGAGCGCCCGGGATGGGACTTCCCGCGATCTCGACCGCCGCGCCCGAATCGACCTCGGTAGCGACCAGACGCGCGAGCTCCACGATGCTCAGGTCCGCGTCCGAACCGACGTTGTAGACACCGTCGCGCTGTCCTCTCGCGAGCAGCGTCCAGAGCCACGCCGCCAGATCCGCCGCATACAAATACGAGCGCCGCGACGTGCCATCGCCGTTCACGCGAATCGGTCCGCCACCGAGCGCATCGCGGACGAAGTTGCCGACCGCATAACCCTGATCGAGCGGTAGGCCCGGTCCGACGAATGCGAAACATCGGGCGATTACGCAGGCGATCCCGTGGCGCGAGCAATACGTTCTGATTAAACTCTCGGAAGCACGCTTCGATCGACCATACGCGCTCGCATCGTGATTGGCAGCTGCAGCGTCCGCGTACTCCTCGGGAACGTGCGTCAGACCCACGGGCTGTCGGCCGTAGACCGCGCCCGAGCTGGTGAACAAGAAGCGCTCCGCGTGTGCAGCCCCGGCAAACGCGAGGACCCGGCGCGTGCCGGCGACGTTGCGCTCGAAGAGATCGACCGGATCTTGCGGCGTGCGCACCGTCTCGGTCGCCGCATGCAGGACGAACGGAAATTCACCTTCTGGAAAGGTGAAGTCGGCCATGTCGCCCTCGTGCAGGACGACGCTCGGATCCACCAGGTGGGGGAGGCGCGCCTCGACCTGTCGCGGCGACCGCGTGAGAACCACTGCTTTCGCCGCAAGACCGAGCCGCCGATTCGCGTGGATCAGGCTCTCGATGAGCCAGCGCCCGAAGAAGCCGGTGCCGCCAGTTATGAAGATTCGTCCACCTTTGAGCACACGCAAAGCCGCCTCGCTGTGGGCGACGACGTGCTCGAGATCATCGGCAGCGAGGGGCTTGGTCATGTGCGTCCCGGAGGAACGGCGTAAACGACCAGCGCGTCGACGCCCTCCGTCGCGTAGTGGCGCAGGTAATAGCGATAGTCAGGCCGAAGCGCGTGCACCATGAGTGGCAAGCGCCACAGGTGATCCTGCGAGTGGTATGCCGACAGCGCGAGCAGCGGGGCGTGCGTCCGGATTTGAGCGGCGGCCCCCATGATCGCATCTGGCTCGGCGCCCTCGACATCCATCTTGATGTAGGTCGCCCGCCGAGCGCCCAGCACCTCGTCGATCCTCGCGCAGGGGACGGTCAGCTCGCCGTCGTCGCGCACGGTCGACGCCGTGGCGCGCGCGTCGATTCGCAGGGTGGTTGTACGAAAACCGACCGCCGCACGGTGGACCTCGATCCGGGGGGCAGCTTTCAGCGTGCGAATGCTGGCTTCCAGCCTGGCGACGTTCGCAGGATCCGGCTCGAACACCACGACGCCTCCGACGGGCTCTGGCGCGCGGCGAAGAAACGCGTGCAGTGAGTCACCGTCGAAGCCTCCACAGTCGACGAAGAGCTCGTTCGGCACCAACGCGAAGAAGTCCGGAAAGTAGATCGTGTGATCGGCGACCGGGGGAAGCGGCGACGTCGGATCGAGTCGCCACGCCACGTGCGCGATGTACTCCGCGCGCGAGGCATCATCGGACATCAGCGTGTACCCTGCCTTCACGTCGGGCGCCGCAGCGATCACTTTGTGCGGCAAATCGAAGACGTAGTGGGGCAGAAGCGCGGGATACTTCCAGAACAACGGGTAGTACGAGAGCACGGTTCTGCACCCGAGCGCGCGAAGCTGCTGCACCACGACGTCCGAATTGACGAACACGGTGACGACGAAGGTGGCGTCCGCGCCGAAACGATCGGCGGCTGCCTGCGGCGACATCACCGAAAAACCGCCGACATCCTTTCCGTGAAGCGCGCAATCGTTGTCCGCGAGCGCCACGATCGGCACGTCTCGTCCCCGAAGCGTCTCGACGACCTTGCGACCCAGCCCCCCGGCGCCGAAAAGCACGAGCGGCGCCCGGGGATGCGCGAGCGTGTCGAAGCGCGACTCGGCGTATTGCCGGACGCGTTCGGGATCCTGATCGAGGAGGCGATCGAGCGCGTCCGTCACGCTCACACCACGTAGCTCTCTGGACGGTAGCGGGACAAGTGCGCTCGCATCCACGCGATCGACCTTTCGAGCCCATCCTCGAGCGTTACCACCGGCGTCCATCCCAGGGCACCCTTAGCCTTTGAATTGTCGGCGAGGAGACGTTCGACCTCGCTGCCGCCAGGGCGCATGCGTAGCTCCTCTGTCTCGACGCGTATGGACGACTTTCCGGCAAGACGGCCGATGAGCGTCGCCAGATCGCCGATGCTGATCTCCCGACCGGAGCCGAGGTTGAAGGTCTGGCCGACCGCGGCGTCCGACATCGCGGCACGCACGAAGCCATCCACGGTGTTGTCCACGTAGTTGAGATCGCGGGTCGGAGTGACACTGCCGAGCTTGACGACGTCGCCGACGAGACACTGCGCGATGATCGTCGGGATGACCGCTCGCGCCGATTGCCGCGGACCGAAGGTGTTGAACGGCCGTACGATGACCACCGGTACGCCGAACGAGAGGTGAAACGACTCGGCGATCTTGTCGGCGCCGATCTTGCTCGCGGAATATGGCGATTGGCCTTGAAGCGGATGCGCCTCGTCGATCGGCACACGGCGTGCTGTCCCGTAAACCTCACTCGTCGACGTGTGGACGACGCGTTTGACACCGTGGGCTCGAGCCGCCTGCATCACGTTCAACGTCCCCTCGATGTTGGTACGCACATACGAGAGCGGCGCGCGGTACGAGTATGGGATGGCGATCAGCGCGCCCAAGTGAAAGACCCGCGTACAACCTTTGACCGCCGCGGCGACGTTCTCCGCGTCGCACAAGTCACCGGCGACGATTTCGAGCTTTTCGGCACGCGGCGACTGGTCGAGCCAGCCCCATGTGCCGAGCGCATTGTAGTGCACGAACGCGCGCACCTTGGCCCCGTCGCTGACAAGGCGTTCGGCAAGGTGGCTCCCGATGAAGCCGCCAGCACCTGTTACCAGGACCTGCTCACCACGCATGCTGGCCCCTCAGTACGTCATCTTCTTGCGCATGAGAGCGGTATCGATCGCCACCGTCGCCAGCACCTCGGCGATCGTCGGGCCGGCGTTCCCCGCGCCATATGGGTTCTTCGCCGTCTGACACTGCAGGCGCCAGGCGTCGTCCTCGACCGCGCGGTGGATCGCCACGTAGATCGCCTGCTCGTCGTACTCGACGTCTTCAACGTTGCCGCCGCGCAGTCGCCCCATCTGTCGCGATCCGATGTTTACGGCGGGGCACCCAAAGGCTGGTGTCTCTTTGATGATCGCAGATGAGTTGCCGGCGAAGCAGCCGCGCCCCACCCGACCGATCGTATTGAGGACGCCGTAGAACCGATGACGGCCTAAGCTCTTTCGCAACGTGACGTTGCGTACTCGGCTCAGCCGCTCCATCTCCTCAATGATGCGGCGGCCGCCGGCGTCGTTGTTCGGGTACGTCATCAGCACTTGAAAGCCCTCGCTTGCTACACGCGCGAGCGCTGCCAACGCGGGGCGCACTTGCTCCGCGGCGCGCTCGAACTCAGTCGTCACTGAATGTTGGCAGAAGAGAACGATCGGCCGGCTCGGATCGAGGCCGAGATCCGCTTGAATCTCCTCAGGCTTCGCGTAGACGCCGGCGGTGATGAGATCCAGTGAGGGCTGCCCGACGTTGTGCACCCGCCAAGGCTCCTCACCCAGCCTCAAGATCCGCTGCACCGCCTCGTCATTGGTCGCGAAGTGCAAGTGTGCGAGCTTAGTCATCGCGTGGCGCACGCTGTCGTCCAGCGCGCCGCCTTCGGTGTAGTCGCCACCTTCGATGTGCGCGGTTGGGACGTTCATCTGCGTGCCGGTGATCATCGCCGCGAAGGATTCGTAGCGATCGGCGTAGACGACCAGGATGTCCGGGCGCAGGTCGGCCAGAATGTGCGACAGGCTCACGACGCCGGTACCGATCGCCTGCGCAGTGGAGAAGAGCGTGTCCTTTTCCATGCGTATCTCGACCTGATGATGGACCGTGAAGCCGTCCGCGGCGATCTCCGACGCGGTCTCGCCGAAGTCCTCCTGAAGATGCGCGCCGCCAGCGATCAATTGATAGTCGAGCCGCGGGTCCTGCGCGATCGCTTTCAGGATCGGAAACTGCAGACCGTATTCGGCCCGGTTGCCTGTGAATATGGCGATCCTGCGTTTACCCACGCGCGGCTCCTAGCTCGTCGAGCGTTTGCCGCAATCCCTCGACGAGCGCAAGTGTCGGCCGCCACCCGAGTTGCTGTCGAATCCGTTGATTCGACAGTGCGAGCACGTCATCGCTGCCGGCGGTGTCCGCCTCGATCAGCGCGCTCGGTTTGTCGATGGCTTGGGAGAGCGCCGCCGCGAATTCGCGGACGCTCACGCCGCAGCCCCCCGAAACGTTAAACACCCGACAGCCAGGCGTGTTGCACGTGTCACCGATCGCGATCAATGCGCCAACCACGTCGTGCTTGTGGATGAAGTCGCGGACCGGCGCTCCCGATCGAACGCTCAGCGGCCGCCCAGCAACTGCTTGGTCGATCAGTATTCGTACGACCGAGTCGGGGTGCCCACCGGCGCCGTAAACGTTGCCGAGGCGCGCGATTCCGGTGTTAAGCTCGTACTCCGCCGCGTAGGCGGTGACGAGACCCTCCGCGGCGAGCTTGGTCGCGGTGTAGATCGAAGAAGGAGCCGTCGGAGCGTTTTCCTCGAGAGGCATCGGCTGTGGCCGCGCGTAGATCAATGCGGTCGACGGCAGCACGAAGCGCCGAATGCCCGCCGCGCGACACGCTTCGAGCACGTGCAGAGTCGCGGAAACGTTCTGGGCATAGGCCGCCTCCGGATCCTCACGGCACGCGCCGGCATGCGACCAGCCAGCAAGGTGGAAGACCGTGTGCTCTCCGGGCGGAAGCGGCGCGAACGATACGGCGCGACGTTCGCAGAGATCGATGCGACGAAACGTCACTCCGGCCGGCAGAGGACGCGCTGGCTTGGCGATGTCGAAAGCCACCACCGCGCGGCCCGCACTGGCTAGCACCTCGACGAGCGTCGCACCGAGAAAGCCCGCCGCGCCGGTGACCAGCGCCACGCTACACGAGGTCATTCCAGCGCACCTGCACGTCCTTTGCGAGCGCCACTTTGCTAACGCGGCCGAGCACGTTTTCGTAGTCGACGGCCTTGATCTCGCCGGTGCCGGGGCGTTTCACCCACACGTTGTCCCTGGTCAGCTTCGTTCCGGCGCCAATCGCTGTCGTGGTCACTACGCACGCGTAGGCGAAGTCGATCGTCGGTTGCTCGTCGGCGAGGATCGTCTTAGAGCCTCCGAGCGCTTGATGGATTGCCGCCGATCCGACGATCAACTCCTGCAGCTCCTTCGCGTCTATCGAAATCGCGATGTCCGGACCCGGCCAAGCCTTGTCCGACGTGTAGTGCTTTTCGAGGATGCAGGCGCCAAGTGCGACGGCTCCGAAGCAGGTCCAGTTACCGAGGGAGTGATCGGAGAGGCCGAGGACGGCGTCGGGAAACGCGGTCGCGAGGTCATTCAACGCGCCGAGCCTCACCTTCTCGTAAGGCGTCGGGTACATCGACGTGCAATGGAGTAACGCAAACGGCACCCTCTCGGCTCGAAGAATCTCGACCGCGGGATTGATCGACGCGAGGTCATTCATCCCTGTGCTGAGGATGACCGGCTTTTTGTACGAGGCGATCTGCTTGATCAGCGGGTAGTTGTTGCACTCACCGGACCCGATCTTGTACGCGCCGACGCCCATGCTCTCGAGGCGCACGGCGGCCGCGCGGGAGAACGGGGTAGAGAGATAGATCATCCCTTTCGACTCGACGTACGCCTTGAGCTTCAGCTCCTCCGCTTCGCTCAAGGCGCAGCGTTTCATGATGTCCCAGATGCTGTCCGGCGCATTCTTTGGAACGACCTCGTTCGGAATCATCTCGTCTTCGATCACGTGGCACTGAAACTTCACGACTTCGCAGCCCGCGCGGGCAGCGTCGTCGACCATCCGGACGGCCTTTTCGTATTCGCCCTCGTGATTTATGCCGATCTCAGCGATGACGAGCGGCGGAAACTCGGGGCCGACGCTTCTTCCGCAAATGCTCAGGTTTGACATTCTGGTCTCCTTGCGAATCGGCCTGCGCGTCGCGCTGCGCCTTCTGAAAGTCTTCGGGACGGCCGATGTCGAGCCAGTATTCCAGGATCGGAAAGCTGACGACGATCTTGCCGGCCGCATTGAGGAGCGTGATGACGTCGGTCATGTGAAAAGGCCCGGTCTTCGGTATGAACGAAAAGGCCTCGGGCGCCAACAAGTAAATGCCGGCGTTCACGAAAAAATTCAGCGACGGCTTCTCGTTGACACTGAGCACGCGGTTACCCTCGCATTGGACGACACCGTAGGGAACCTGCATCCCATAGTGACGCACGCCCACAGTCATGATCGCGCTGTGCTCGTCGTGATATGCGAGCAGCGCGCGAAAGTCGACCTGAGTGACGACGTCACCGTTGATCACCAAGGTCGGCTCACGCGGCGGTGGCATCAATGCGAGCGCGCCGCCCGTGCCGAGCGGCTGATCTTCACAGACATATTCGAGCTGGACGTCGAAGGCGCGGCCATCGCCGAAATAATCGACGATCTTTTGTTGCTCGAAGTGAGTCGTTATGACGATGTGGTCTATGCCTGCGCTCTTGAGCTGCTGCACCGTCCGCTCCATCACCGGGCGACCACCGACATTGAGCATCGGCTTCGGCAGGTCTTTGGTGAGGGGATGGAGGCGCTTGCCGAATCCGCCCGCCATGATCACAGCCTGCATGGCCGGCTCTTGGCTCGGCAGAAGATCGGCGAGCAGTACGACGTCTTTCACCCGCCCGTCGCCGTCGCAGAGCGGAAGCTGGCGGACCCGCTGTGCTTGCATCAATGCGAGCATCGCCGACCTGAGGGTGCCGACGGGCGCGGTGACCGGAGCCCGGTGCGGCAGGCGCTCCTTGATCGGCAAGATGTCCTTCAGTGGCGCATCCAGGCCGAAGCCCGCCATGAATCCCCGTCGCACGTCACCGTCGGTGATCGTGGAGACCAGCCGGCCGTCGGCGTCGTTCAGCAAGGCTAAACTCAGCCGCCCGCTGCGATCGATCGTCTCGATAACGCGGCGAATCGACGTGTCCTCGGCGACGAACAGGTCGGGGATGTTCGGGGATGCCATGGTCCCTTCGGATCTAACGCGATCGGTTGCGTGGTGTCCAATCGCGGCCTCTGCCGTGCGCGGACGGTGATCGTGCGCGAAACCGCGGCGCGTTTCGTGTGACCATCGCGTGCGATTGGCCGAGAGCGGGCGTCGCTGCAGCAGCGGAAATCGCGGCATCCATTCGCCAACGGCGCCGCGACGCGCTCGGCCCGCATCGAGCACTCACGCTCCCAGGATCGGGAACTCAGCGCTGCCTCGGGCCGAGTATAACGTCGTCGAGGCCGCGAGCGGGGGGACATCGCGCACGTGCGACACACGACCGCAGGTCGTCAGCTCGTCAGCTCGGTGGGGCTGCCACGCCGTGAGCTCGGCAAAAGTCGCGGACGGTGTCGATCACGTAGTCGAGATGCGCGTCGTCGAGCCCGGGGAAGACACCAATCCAGAACACCTGGCGCATGATGAAGTCGGCGTGCACGAGCGAGCCGACCCTGCGGTGCTCGATGTCACGATACGCGGGTTGGCGGAGCAGATTGCCGCCGAATAGCAAGCGCGTGGCGATTTGCTGCGACTCGAGCGCCCGAATCAGCTCGTTGCGGCCAAACGGCGCCGACTCGCGCACCGCGATCGGATAGCCGAACCAGCTCGGGGTGGATCCCGGCGTGGCTTCCGGAAGCACCAGCCACGGGCGGAGATCCGCGAGCCCATCCGTGAGCCGCTGAAAGTTGTGCTGCCGGGCCGCGATGAAGCCGGGCAACTTGTCCAGCTGGGCCAGCCCCACCGCCGCTTGCATGTCGGTGAGCTTCAGGTTGTAGCCGATGTGGCTGTAGCTGTACTTGTGGTCGTATCCCTCGGGCAGATCCCCGAGCTTCCACTCGAAGCGCTTTCCGCAGGTATTGTCTCTTCCCGGCTCGCACCAGCAGTCGCGTCCCCAATCGCGCAACGACTCCACGATTCGCTTGAGTTTCGGGTCGTCGGTGACTACCGCGCCGCCTTCTCCCATCGTGATGTGGTGAGCGGGATAAAAGCTCACGGTTGCGAGGTGCCCGAATGCGCCCACGCGCCGCCCGCGCCACTCCGCGCCCAGTGCATCGCAGGCATCCTCGATCACGAAGAGGTCGTGCTTGCGGGCGAACGCGAGCACCGCGTCGACCTCGAATGGGTTGCCGAGCGTGTGCGGCAGGATCACGGCGCGGGTGCGGGCGGATCGAGCGCGTTCGAGCTCGGATGGATCCACGCCGTAGGTCGGCACCGTCGAGTCGACGAATACAGGAACGAGGCGATTCTGGAGGATCGGGTTCACCGTGGTCGGAAATCCCGCAGCGAGCGTGATTACCTCGTCACCGGGAACGAGTCGCCGGTCTCCGAGCAACGGCGACGTGAGGGCCGTCACTGCCAGCAGGTTCGCGCTCGATCCCGAGTTCACCAGAAGAACGTGTCGAACACCGAGGTACGCGGCGAATCGCTTTTCGAATTCTGCTGCGAAACGGCCCGTGGTGAGCCAGAAGTCGAGTGCTGAGTCCACGAGCATCGCCACCTCGTCGCCGTCGAATACCTTGCCCGAGACCGGGACGACGGTCTCGCCCGGCACGAACCCGCGGCGCGCGAATGCGACTCGCGCATACTGTCGGGTGAGCGACAGTATCTGCGCGCGAAGCGCCTCGCTGGACTCAGCCATCGCGGCTTCCGAGGTAATCGCGATACCACGGGATCGTCCGGGCCAACCCATCGTCCAAGGTGTGGCGAGACTCCCATCCCAGCACCGCGCGCGCGGATTCGATCGAGAGGTGTTGATCTCGGATCTCCGCGGCGGCGGTGGCGAGTATGATCGGCGCGAGTGCCTCGGCCCGCAGCAGCCGCCGCAGTGAATCGACGACCTCGATCACGGTATGGGACCGGCCGGGACCGAAGTTGAAGCCGCGTCCGCGCACTTGCGGATCCGCAGCGCGTTCCGCGAGTGTGAGATAGGCCGACACGGCATCCTCGACGAACACGTAATCGCGCCGATAGGTCCCATCACTGCGCAGCACCGGTCGCTCGCCAGCGAGCAGGCTTCGGATCGTTCCGGGTACGAGTCGACTCCAGTTCAGGTCACCGGGTCCGTAGAGGTTCCCGCAACGCGCCACGGCGACCGGCAATCCGTACGTCTCTGCGTAAGCCTGCGCCAGCAGGTCGGTGCACGACTTTGAAACGTCGTAAGGGTGCCGACCAGCGAGGGGCGTCTCTTCGACGTATGGAAGCTGCGCTACCGTGCCGTAGGCTTTGTCGCTCGACGCAACGACGATCCTCGCCACGTGATCGCGCTGCCGCCGGCACGCATCGAGAAGGAGGTACGTGCCCCGAATGTTCGCCTCGAAGGTTCCGACCGGATCACGGAGCGCCGTCCCGACCAAGGTCTGAGCCCCGAGATGGAAGACCGTGTCGATCTCGTGCTGCGTGATCGCGCGCTCGACGAGACCCGGCTGTTCGACCCTTCCGCTGACCACGGTCGTACGCGCAATCTCCCGGCTGGAGATCAGGGTGCGCTGAGGATTCCAGTCGCGCACCAGCGCTACGACATGCGCTCCGTGCCCGAGGAGCGCGGCAACCAGCCGATGGCCTAGAAGGCCCGTCGCACCGGAAACCAGCACGCGACGGCCTTGAAAACCGCTGGCGGTCAGTCCCACACCTTCCATGGCGCCTTCCCCGTCTCCCACAGCGCCTCGAGAATCCGCTTCTCGCGGATCGTGTCCATGGGGTGCCAGAAACTATCGTGGCGGTAGGCCATCAGCTCCCCCCGATCCGTGAGGGTCTGGAGCGGAACGTGTTCCCAGGGCATGTGGTCACCTTCGATCTCGTCGAGCACGGCGGGCTCCAGCACGAAAAAACCTCCGTTGATCCACGTATCGCCCTTGTGAACCTTCTCGGTGAAGGCGACGACTCGATCGTTCTCCATCTCCAAGCCACCGAACCTAGCAGGGGGCCGCACCGCGGTCACGGTGGCCATCCTTCCGTGAGCGCGGTGGAATGCAATGAGGGCGGTGACGTCGATATCCGCGACGCCATCACCGTAGGTCATGAGAAACGTTTCGTCGCCGACCAAGCTCGTCAATCTCTTGAGACGCCCGCCGGTTTCCGTGTCTCGCCCCGTGTCGACCAGGTGCACGAGCCAGTCTAGCGTGCTCTTCCCGAACGCTTGCTGCGTCCCATTGCGAAGATCGAGCGTCAAGTCGCGGTCGAGTGCATGGAAATCGAGAAAGTACCGTTTGACGACGTCGCCTCTGTAGCCCAGTGCAATCACGAACTCACGAAGCCCATGAGCCGCAAAAATATTCATGATATGCCAGAGAATTGGTCGTCCCCCGATTTCAACCATCGGCTTGGGCTTCGACTCCGTCTCTTCGGAGAGTCGTGTTCCGAGTCCGCCGGCCAGAATCACCACTTTCACGTGCGTTGGCTCCGATGCCGGCACTGGCTCTCTCGCGTGTCGCAGTGACTCATCTCGTTCCCTCGTGACGGATCGGTGAGACTCGCATTGGGCGCGCTCGATTTCACGATCCGAATGGAGCCAACCGGCGGCACCGCTCTGGGGGCTCCTCGACCAGCGTGCGCATGCCCCGCGCGAACCCTAGCAAGGTCGAGCTCGGTCGCCTAGCGTGCCACGAGGGTTGATTCGAGGCTCCCATCCGGCTGCCAGGCCCAACGAGACCGGCGTCGGCTGCGTCGCCCCCCGCGAGTGCCGTCGCGATCTCTGGGTTCGCTTCGGCCTTGTACACACCGACCTCGGCACGCGATGTTTGCCTTCTTCGCTCGTAGCACACTCACCAAGTCGCAACGGTGTGATGATCACGACTCGGCGAATCCGGTGCGCGGCGCTGTGGATCGCTGCGCTCGTCGCATGCAGCGGCTGCGGCGAGAACGCGCCCCGCGCGAACGGCTCCGGCGCTGCATCCGGCGTGACGGTGGTGACGCGTTCGGTGCCGGCCGGTGCCACGGGAGTCGCCACCGGAGCCTTCACGACGCCGTCGCACGAGTACCCGGTGATCGCGCTCCCCCAGACGTTCCAGCACGTGCTGACCTTCACGATGGAACCGATGGCGCCACCGACGCGCAGCGCCATCCGCACCAACGGTCCGCTGATCGTGTTCAGCGACGACCTGGACGTGGTGGTCTTCTCCCCCGTCGATCATCCCTTCGAGACGCTGGTGTGGTTCGCCGACGGTGCGTTGCATTCGGGGCTCGAAGGAGAGCTCGATTCCATCCCGCCGGGCTTCACCCACGAGTTCCTGCTGGTGCGCGGTCACGGCATCAACGCGACCATGGAGCGTTGGGGCGCGGCGCTTCGCGAGCGCCTCGGTGGCGAGATTCCCGATCGCTACGCCGACGCCGGCCTGGCCAGCCTCGGCTATTGGACCGACAACGGCGCCATCTACTACTACGCCACCGCGCCCGATCGAAACGAAGCAGACACGCTGCTCGAAGTGAAGCGCGACGCGGATCAGCGCGGCATCCCGTTCGGCTATTTCCAGCTCGACTCGTGGTGGTACTTCAAAGAGACGAGCGCCACCGGCCCCTTCGGCGGACTGGTGAGCTGGCAACCGCAACCGTGGATGTTTCCGGAGGGGCTCACCGCGTTTCGCGAGCGTCTCGGACTGCCGCTGGTGCTGCACAACCGCTGGTTCGCTCCCACCAACGACTACACGAGCCGCTACGAGTTCGTCCGTGGCGGTGGCGACCCCGACATGGCGTTCCCGGTCGCCCGCGGTGTCTTCGACGAATTCATGGCCGACGCCGTCCGCTGGGGCGCGGTGACCTACGAGCAGGACTGGCTGATGGCCCAGTTCTGGGGCGTGCCGTGGCTTCGCCAAGCGCTCGGCCGCGCCGAAACCTGGATGGCGAACCTCGCGGACGCCGCCGCCAGCGCGGGGCTCACCGTGCAGCTCTGCATGCCCGGGCCAGCCCACTTCCTCGACAAACCGCGCCACCCGAACGTCACCACCGCGCGCGTCTCCATCGACTACCTCGCCGGCGCACCGAAGACGATGTACTGGCCCGCATTCCACACCACCAGCATGCTCGCCGCCGCCGTCGGTGTGTGGCCGTTCAAGGACAACTTCCTGAGCGCGTCCGACCAACGCACGCTCTTCGACGAGCACCAAAACGAGCAGGAGGCGCTCGTGAGCGCCTTGAGCGGCGGCATGGTCGGCGCCGGCGACGGCATCGGTGCCGCCGATGCGGCGCTGCTGCGTCGCACGTGCCGCGCCGACGGCGTTCTGCTCAAGCCCGATCGTCCGGCGACGCCCATCGACGCGATGTTCCTGCCACACCAACGGCCGTACACGGTGAGCACGTTCTCGGATCGCTCGGGCCTCGGGCGCTGGACGTACCTGGCGGCGTATGCGTTGTGGCGTGGTGACGACGTGCGCCGATTCCTCGACGGCCTCTTCGCCTTCATCGATTACGGCCGCCCCCTCGACGATCTCTTCGTGCTGCCGGACGAGCTCCGCGACTGGAACGTGGATCTGGAGCGCGACCTCGCCATCCGCGAGCCGATGGTGGCCTACGACTGGCGCCGCGGCAGCGCCAACGTGGTCGAAGGCGCCTTCGCCCTCGAGGCCCGTGGCAAGGCGTTCGACTTCGATTACGTGGTGCTCGCACCCATTCTCGAGAACGGTCTGGCGTTGATCGGCGAGCCCGAGAAGTTCGTGACGCTCGCGGATCACCGCTTTCGCGACGTCCATCCGATCGGCGATGGCCTCGAGATCGCCCTCGCAGGCGCCTCCCACGAACGCATCGATCTGCTCGCGTTCGATGCCCGCGCCGGACGTCTGCTGCCACCCGCCTCAGCCACGCTCGACGCCCACGGCACCGGACGGATCGTGCTCTCGCGCTGAGCAGTTCCACGCACGACTCTCTCCCTGAGCCGTTCCCCCAGGTAACGAGCCGGTCACGGGTACGCAGCGGAACGGGCTCGAGTCCGGCCCCCGTGGGTTGCGCCGGTCGCCTCCCGGGCAGTCGAGGCCCGTGGCAAGTGCCTGGGCAACTCACCTATGCTAATCGTGGTTTTCGTAGCCAGCGGAATCCGCGCCGAACCGCGCGAGCACTGGCATTCGACTTGCCGGCGTGTTGAACGATGTGAACGCTCCATCCCCGAACGCGCCTGCCATGAGCGATCCGTCCTTGCCGATTCCACGCACCACGCGGCTGCCGGTCAGGGAGACGGGAACCACGGCCGCCCGTCTCGAAATCGCACTGCGCAAGTCGGACATCGCGCTCCTCGACTGGGACCTGACCACTGGCGAGCTGACGGTCACGCCGGGCTGGGCGCGCCAGCTCGGCTACCCCGAGCGAGACCTTCCGAACGAATTCGAAGAATGGTTTTCGCTGATTCATCCCGCCGACCGCGACGCGGTCCGCGCGACGGTGGCCGAATTCTGTAGCCGATCGTGGAACGACGCCCGCATGGAGCTGCGCATGCGGCACCGCGACGGAAGCTATCGATGCTTTCTCGTCCAGGGCTCGGCAATTACCGACGAGCAAGGGCACACACGGCGAATCGTGGCCGAGCGCGTCGACATCACCGAGCGCAGGCGCAGCGAGGCGCTCATCGACGGGCAGGCGCGGATTCTCGAACGCATCGTCGCAGGGGCATCCCTCACGACCACCCTCGATCGGGTGGCACGACTCATCGAAGACCAAGACCCGGCCGTGCTGGCCTCGGTGCTGCTCCTCGAGCCGGATGGTGTCCACTTACGCCACGCCGCCGCGCCCAATCTGCCCGCAAGCTATACAGCGGCGATCGATGGCATCGCCGTCGGTGAAGGTGTCGGTTCCTGCGGAACGGCCGCGTTCCGTGGAGCCCCGGTATTGGTCGCCGACATCGCGAGCGACCCACTGTGGAAAGACTTCCGTGGGCTCGCGCTCGCCCACGGTCTCGCCGCGTGCTGGTCCACGCCGATCCTGGCGGCGGATCGCAAGGTTCTCGGCACCTTCGCCCTCTACTTTCGCGAGCCCCGCCTTCCCGACGAGCACCACCGGCACGGCGTCGAGGTCGCGACCCACGTCGCTGCGTTGGCGATCTTGCACGATCGCGAAGCGCAGGCCCTGCGCGCCAGCGAAAGTCGCCTGGCGGTCGCACAGACCCAGGCGGGACTCGGAAGCTGGGAGCTCGACGTTTCGTCCGGGACGGGAACGTGGTCAGCCGAGATGTACCGTCTCTTCGATCGCGATCCCGGGCTCGGCCCACCGACACTGCGCGAGTTCTTGGAGATGGTCGACCCACAGGATCGCGCCCACGTGAGGCTGCAGAGCTCGGACGCGTTGCAAGGCGGCGGACTCAAGCGATTCGAGTTCCGCGGCGTGCCGCTCCACGGCGCGTGCCGTCACTTCGAGGCCGTGCTCTCCGCGGTCTCCACCGAGTCAGCGCAGTCGCCCAGGCTCGTCGGTACCGTGCTCGACGTGACCGCACGCCGACGCGCCGAAATCGAGGCTCGCGAGCGCGACGCACAGCGGCTTCACGCGCAAAAGCTGGAGAGCTTGGGTCGCCTGGCGGCCGGCGTCGCGCACGACTTCAACAACGTGCTCACGGTCATCACGGCCGTCACCGAGCTCGCGCTCTCGGGGATGACCCCACCCGAACGCTTGCAGGCGGATCTGTCTGCGATCGCCGAAGCCACGCAACGTGGGGTCGAGATCACGCGCCAGCTCCTCGCCTTCGCCCACAAGCAGGATTCCTCCCCCATCGCGCTCGACGCCAACCAGGGCATCCGCTCGCTGCTGCGGATGCTGCGACGCCTGGTGGGGGAGGACGTGTCGATCGACACCTGCCTCTGCGACGGCGACGCCACGCTCGTCATCGACCCGGCTCATCTGGATCAGATCCTCGTGAACCTGGTCACGAACGCGCGCGATGCCATCGAAGGTCCTGGCTCGATCTCGATCCAGACCGAGATCGCGGCACTGAGCGCGGACGACGTTCGCAAGCCCGAGAGCGTTTGCGCCGGCGAATACGTGCTCATCCGAGTCAGCGACTCGGGCGCGGGCATCGACGACAGCGTCCGCAGCAGGATCTTCGAGCCGTTCTTCACCACCAAGAACCGCGACGCGGGCACGGGCCTCGGCCTGGCACTTGTGGCTCAGCTCGTGGATCAGTACCGCGGCTTCATCGACGTCCGCTCCGTGCCGGGAATCGAAACCTGCTTCACGCTCTTCTTCCCCCACTGCGCACAGCCGCCAAAGGGCATCGCCGCGCCGCCACCTGCGCGCGCGGTCTCGGGCGCGGAGACGATCTTGATCGCCGAGGACGATGCGACGCTGCTTCAGCTCGTGAAGCGCGCGCTCGAATCCTTCGGCTACCGGGTGATCGCCGCGGCCAGCGCTGGAGACGCGCTCGCAGCGAGCTGTGCCGAGACGGGCCGCATCGCGCTCTTGCTCAGCGACACCGTGATGCCGCTGATGGACGGGAAACAGCTCTTCCAGGAGCTGAAGAAGCAGCACCCCGAAAGCGCCGTCCTCTTCATGTCCGGATATCCACTCGACGAGCTGGTCCGCCGCAACCTCCTCGGCGCGGACGACCCGTTTCTTCAGAAGCCGTTCACCCCATCGACTCTGATCACGCAGATTCGCGAACGCCTGAAGCCCTGACGCTGGTCGTCGTCAGGGCCTCGCGCGCAGCCAGCCCATCGGGACGTCCGCCTCCAGCAAACCGTCGGTGCGGCGGATGCGGCGCTCGAGCCGGCCTTCGCGACGAAAGCCCAGCGATTCGTAGAGCGCGATCGCGCGGGCGTTGCTCTCGCGGGTGATCAGCTCGACACGTTCGACCGCCGGTCGTTCGTCGCGGACGATGCGCAGCAGCTCGGCGAAGAGTGCGCGCCCCACTCCTCGCCCTTGGTGCGCGGGATGGACCGCGATCGTGAGCTCGCCGAGGACGTGAGCGAAGACCGCGAGTGGCGAGCGGTAGGCATGGATCTCGCCCACGATCGGTGCGCTCGAGCCTGCGCGTTCGTCCACCGCCACCAGCGCGATTCCGTCGGCGACGGCGTGCTCCAAGAAGCCCGCTACGTACGCGGGTGAGATCTCTTCGACGGCGCGCGCCAAGCCGCTCTCGCCAGCGGCGGCGGCGCGGTAGAGCGCGACGATCTCCGCAGTGTCCTCGACCTTCGCCGCCCGCAGCGAGACGTGGCGATCCATCGTCGTCAGCCTGCGGCGAGACGCGCGAGACCGATCACGAATGCCACCAGCCCAAAGGGCAGGCCCGCGATGCTGAATCGGATGCGGCGTGTGAGCCGGTCCACGGCGGAGTCATCGGCGCGCGCGACGAACCGGCGCACCACCCACCTCACGCAATCGGCATTGAACGCGATCGCCACCAGCGCGCAGCCGATCTTCGCGAGCATCGCCGCCGAAAGCTCCCCGGCGCGCACTACCAGCACCACGCCACTCGCCAGCACCAACACCAGGAGCGGGATCTCCACCAAGAGATCGATCCAGAAATGCACGCGCGCCACGAACGCGCGCTCCGCCACGCTCCGCGCCACCAGCTCCAGCACGACCTCTGCCGTCACAACGCCGCCCCACAGGGCCACGGCCAGCAAATGAACGACGATCACGCCGAGGCACCGGCGGAGGCGAGCACCTCGTTCAAGAAGCGGATCTGGCTCGCGATCGCCGTCTCGAAAGGCGGCCCCACGTAGATCTCGAAGTGGCCGAGGGGAAAGACCTCGAGCCGCGCGCGTGGCGCACGCTTCGCGACCTCACGTGCGCTCGACGCGGGTGCCACCGAGTCGTGCTCGGCGACTTGCACGAGCAACGGCGCCTGGATGTTCGCGGCGCCGCGAATCGGGCGGTAGAGCGCGACCTCCAGGAACACCCGCGCCGCCACGCGCTCGTCGAACGTGAGCCCGGGCGGAACGATCGCCCGGTAGCCGGGCTCGGCATCCGGCGTGGTCATGGCCGCGAGCGTGCCCGGCTTGCCGATCGCCGGCACGTAGACGGGCGGCTTGCCACGCATCGATCCGAGCCAGTCGCGGATCGCGACGCTCGTGAGGCGCAGCGCCTGGCCCACGCTGGTGGTACGCGAGCTCGCGAGCCCGTCCGTGAAGGGCACTTGTGCGATCACCGCCGCGAGATCCGGCCGCTCTGCACCGATCGTCAGCACGTGGCCGCCGCTGAGCGACGTGCCCCAGATCGCCAGGCGCTTCGCATCCACGCCCGGCAAGGTGGGTGCGAAGGTGAGCGCCGCGCGCCAATCGTCGAGCTCGCGGCGGATCGAGAGCAACTGGCGCGGCTCGCCGTCGCTGGCACCGAAGTGGCGATAATCGAAGACCAGCGCGTGGTAGCCGGCGCGCTGGAAACGCTCGGCGTAGGCGTCGAGCCTGAGCTCGCGCACGCCGCAAAAGCCGTGCGCGAGGATCACGCACGGCGCACCCACCGCTCCCGGGTAATGCCAGGCCGCGATCCGCACGCCGCTCGACGTGAAGGACACGTCGGCGCGCTGGGCGGGCTTCGCCGTGCGGTTCACGCGGCCTCCACCTTGGGCAGCTCGACGAGCGCCTTGTCGATCGACGACTGCGGCAGCTCGTGGTCCACGAGCTTGCCGGCCAGGAACGCATCGTACGAGGCCATGTCGAAGTAACCGTGACCACTCAGGTTGAAGAGGATCACGCGCTCCTTCCCTTCTTCGCGCGCGGCGATCGCCTCGTCCACGGCGGCCTTGATGGCGTGCGAGGTCTCGGGCGCCGGCACGATTCCTTCGGTGCGCGCGAACAGCATCGCCGCCTCGAAGCA
>CAYUSL010000021.1:0-6879 GCA_964447125.1 uncultured bacterium
CGAGTCGTTCTTCGGCACCGCCACCCATTTCGTGCGCCCCCGCCGCGATCGAAGCACCCCGAACCGCGGTTGAGGTGAAATTCGCGCTGTGTTACCGTCCGGCGCGCGTTTGCGCGTCGAGCGCTGAGCGGATTTCTCCACGATTTCAGGGGGAAAGCGCAACTCGGCGAGAGCAGACGAAGCACCCGTTGCGGGCAGGATCCTTCGCCGCGTGAAGCCGATGGCCCCGATCGACGGTGCCCCCGCGATCGCTTCCGTGAAGGTCCAGCGGCGGCGAGCGCGTCTCGTTCGGCGCGCGTTCTCGGGGCTGTTCGCATTGCTCGTGGCGGGCGTCGTGGCCAAACCCGTCGCCGCGCAGCCCGAGGCGACGAGCGACCTGCCTACGCTCACCGGCGACGCGCTGCTGGAGGGGCCGGAATCCCGTCCCCCGTTCGCGGAGCCGCCCAAGCCGCGGCAACCACCCGCGTGGCGCGGGGTGGGCGCGCTTCCACGCGCACCGGCGGACGTGCGCACCGAGATCGAGAAGCTCTGGGACCGGCGGCGCCAGGCGCGTGCAGCGGCGTCGCCGACGGCTGATTCGCTCCTCGACAAGATCTACGATCTGGCGCTCGGCAGCGGCCAGCAGCAGCTCCCGATACTCGCTGCGGCGCTGTTGCGCGAGGCGGCCGCCGATCTCGGTCGCGGTGACCTGGAGCAGGCCGACGCGCGCGTGCAGGCGGCGCGACGAGTTGCTCCGGAGCTGCCGCAGACGCGCTTCGCACGCGCCGAAGTGTTGCTGCTGAGCGGCGCCGATCACTGGAACGAGGCGTTGCGCGAGCTGAGCGACGGCTTCGAAGTGCTCGACACGAGCCTCGCCGAGCGCACTCGCTTCCAGGCGACCGCACTTTTCTACGCGCTCTTGGTGGGTCTGGCGATTACGGTGATCTTCCCGCTCGTCGTGATCTGCCGCCATCGTCGTCGCCTCACCCACGCCCTCGAGCACCGCTTGCCGAGCTGGTGGTCGCGCACCTTGCTGGTGACTGCGTGGCTGCCGATCCTGGCCGCCACGCTGCGAGCGCACATCGGCCTCGGCTGGGTGGCGCTGGTGCTGCTGGTGGGTGTGTGGCTGGCCGGTGATCTGCGCGAACGGATCGTGGGCGTGGCGCTGGGCGTGCTGCTCGCGCTAGCGCCCGTGGGCGTCACGGAGCTCGCCGATCGGATCGCCGTGCACCGGCTGGCGCTCGAGGATCCGGTGGTCCGCGCCCAGAGCGAGAGCTACGCCCCCGAGCTCGTCGAGCAGCTCGTGGCCGACGTGAAGTTGCACGGCGAGACGGTCGAGCCGCTCGCCGCACTGGCGCTGCTCACCAAGCGCGCGGGACAGCTCGATTTCGCCGAAGCCGCGTGGCGGCGCGTGCTGTCACTCGATCCCGACGCGGCGTGGGTCCACAACAATCTCGGCATCGTGCTCTTCCACGCCGGCCACGAGCAGGAAGCGATGGTCGAGTTTCGACGCGCCATCGATCTCGACCCCAGCCTCGCCGAAGCGCATCTCAACGAGAGCCAGGTGCTGCGTCAGAACTTCGTGCTGATGCCGAGCCAAGACGCATTCGCGCGGGCGCAGGCGATCGATCCCCTGCGCGTGAACGCGTTCCACGTCACGAGCGCACGTGGGCTGAACCGCTTCTTGCTCGATGCACCGTTGCCGCAGGAACGCCTCACCGCACGGCTGGTCGCGGACCCCGCGAGCCGTGCTCAGCTCGCCGACTCGCTCTGGACCTCGCTGGTGCGTGGCGTGCCGCGCCGCGCGTTCCCGGCACTGGTGCTGGTGCTGGGAGTGGTGAGCGTGATCGCCGTCCGGCGCAGCACGGCGGAAGGGCCGGTGCCACCGGCCTGTTCGCGCTGCGGTGCCCCGTTCTGCGTGGTGTGCGGCGTGCGCGCGGCGATGGGATCCGAGTGCGAAGGCTGCCTGTCGCTGGCGCTCGGCAATCCCATTCTGGATCCTGTGTTCAAGCAGGAGCGCCGCCACACCGTCGAGCGCGAGCGGCGCAAGCTGCGCTGGTCGGCGCGCGTGCTCGGGCTCCTGCTGCCGGGCGGCGGGCACGTGCTGATGGGGCGTACGCTGGGCGGTTTCGCGTTTCTCACGCTCGCCAGCGCAGCGGCGCTGGTGTCGCTGCTCGGCTCCGGGATCGTCCCGCCCACGGCGGCGGTCTGGGGTGGCCCCGTGGCGTTGGGATCGCATGCACTCGCGGCGGCGCTCGCGGTGCTGTGGTCGATCGCGAACCTGCATCTGTTCGTGGCGTCGAGCCGCGAGCTTCGGGTGTGACGTGTCGATTCGTGGCGAGCTCACCGAGCTGGACGTGCCGGGGCTGATGCAGCTCATCGCCACCCACGGCAAGACCGGCACGCTCGCCGTGCAAGATCCCGACGATCACGAAGTGCACGTGCTGTTCGAGGCGGGCGACATCGTGGGCGCCTTGGTGCCCGAGCGCGGCGAAGCGCATCGCGTGGGCGAGCTTCTGGTCAAGGCCGAGGTGCTCGCACCGGCGGATCTGGAATGGGCACTGCGCGAGCAGAAACTGCGCGGCGTGCGCCTCGGCGATCTGCTGGTGGCCGAGGGCAAGATCGCCAAGCAGGACCTGGCCGACATCCTGCGCGTCCAGATCTACGAGACCGTGTTCCGGGTCTTCACCTGGCGGCAGGGGAAGTTCGAGTTCCGCGCCGGTACCCCGGAGTTCGAGCGGGGCTTGGTGGGTCCGATCAAGACCGACCATCTGCTGATGGACAGTTTCCGGATGGTCGACGAGTGGCCCCAGATCAAGAAATGGGTGCCGAGCTTCGATCGCATCGTCGAGAAGACCGAGATCGGCGAGAAGGTGCGCCGCCCGCTCACGCCGCGCGGTGGCGATCCGGGCGGCGGGCTCAGCGACCCCGAGTGGCTCATGCTCGATCTCGCTCAAGAGCACCTGAGCGTGCAGCGCGCGATCTACCGTTCGCGGATCGGCGAATTCGAGGCGTGCAAAGCGCTCAAAGGCTTGCAGGAGAAGGGTCTCGTGCGGCTGGTGGTTGCCGGCGAGGCGCTCACCAAACGATTGATCGTCGGACAACGACGGCTGTGGAACGCGGGGCTGACGTTCGCGGTACTCAACGGCGTGCTCATCGCTGCGTTCGTGGTCACGGCTGTCGCGTTGCTGGCACCGGTTCTCGCCGAGACCGGCTCTGGCCGGACGCTCGAGCTGCTTCTCGGTCCGGACGACGACGGGCTGGCGCGGGCGATCGTCGAGGGCCGTGCGCGTGCCGTGACCGAAGCGCTGGCGCTCTACAAGACCGAGCACGGCAAGTTCCCCGACGACCTGACCGCGTTGGTCCGCGATGGCCTCGCTTCGGGGATCGACCTCGAGCTGGCCTCGCGCAGCTATCGTTACGCGGGTCCGGAGACCGGGGCGCTGCTCCCGATCCCGGCAGGCGCGTGATCGGAACGAGTGGGCGACTCCCATGGACGACGTGAGCCGGGTGTTCGAGTTCGCGCACGCGAATGCCGCGCGTACCCTCTTCGGCGAGAAGAACGAAGCGCTCAAGCAGCTCGAGGAGCTGGCGCACGTGCGCATTCACGCGCGCGGCCAAGAGGTGCGGATCGACGGCGCCGAGCACGACGTGGAGCTGGCGTCGCGGGTGCTGGCGGAGCTCTTCGAGCTGATCCGCGCCGGACACCCGGTATTCGCCGACGACGTCCAGCACGCGTACGCGATCCTCGCCGCCGACGAGCGCGCGCATCTCAAGGACGTGTTCCTGGACACGATCTACGTCGCCGCCGACAAGCGTCGCGTGGCGCCACGCAGCCTCAACCAGAAGCGCTACATCGACGCGATGCGGGCGAACGATCTGGTGTTCGGCATCGGACCGGCCGGTACCGGCAAGACCTACCTCGCGATGGCCATGGCCGTCGCGGCGCTCAAGCGCCAGGACGTGCGACGCATCGTGCTCACCCGGCCGGCTGTGGAAGCGGGGGAGAAGCTGGGATTCCTCCCCGGCGACCTGGCCGAGAAGGTGAACCCGTACCTGCGCCCGCTCTACGACGCGCTCCACGACATGGTCGAGTTCGAGCACGCGGCGAAGCTGGCCGGGCGCGGCGTGATCGAGGTGGCGCCGCTCGCCTTCATGCGCGGGCGCACGCTCTCGGACGCGTTCGTGATTCTCGACGAGGCGCAGAACACCACTACCGAGCAGATGAAGATGTTCCTGACACGTCTCGGCGTGGGCTCGAAGGCCGTGGTCACCGGCGACGTGACGCAGATCGATCTGCCAGCGGCGACTCGTTCCGGTTTGCTCGAAGCGCTCGAGATCCTCGACGGCGTGGACGGCATCGCGTTCTCGTTCTTCGGTCCGGACGACGTGGTGCGCCATCGCCTCGTGCGACACATCGTCGACGCCTACGACCGGCACCGCCCGCACACGGTCGCACGCCACGGAGATGCCGCGGCACCGGGGGCCCGCGCCGCAGCGCATGGCACGCCGAGGCGTTCGTGACGCGCCGGCGGCGGGTGCTGATCACCGACCACGCCGCCCAAGAGCGCGTCGACCTCGGTGAGCTCGAAGGCTTCCTCGAACGCGTGCTGGACGCCGTGGGCTCCCCCCCCGGCGAGCTCTCGGTGTTGATCGTCGACGACGCGGAGATGCGCGCGCTCAATCGCGAGCACCTGGGCCGCGATCGCACCACCAACGTGCTCTCGTTCCCGCAGGAGGACTCGGGTCAGCCGGGCTCGCCGATGCTCGGCGACCTGGTGTTGGCGCCGCGCACCATCCGTCGTCAGGCGCGAAACGCCGGGCGGGATCTCGCTCGCGAGCGCGATCACGCGCTGGTGCACGCGGTGCTCCATCTGCTCGGCTACGACCACGTCGGCTCGCGCCGGGAGCGCGAGCGGATGCGCGCCCGCGAGCGCCAAGTGTTGGCGCTGCTCGGCCATCCGTCGTGAGCAGCGGGTCGCGATGAGCGTCGAGCACCGTGGCGAGGGGCGGCTCTGCGTGGCATTGGTGCATCGTGTGTTCGCCCACGTCGGTGGCAGCGAGCGCGATCTCATCCAGGTCGGTCGCTACCTCGCCGAGCACGGCCATCAGGTCCACGTCCACTGCGCTCGTTTTCGCAGCCCGCCCGAGGCCTGGTTCACCGCGCATCGCTTGCCGGACTCTCGGCTCGGACGAATGCGCCGCTATCGACGGCTGCTCGCTGGTGCGGACCGGGTGGCGGAAGCGGGCTACGACGTGGTGGTCGGCTTCGGTCGCACCCTCGGCCAGGATCTCTATCGCTGCGAGGGCGGCACGCATCTGGATTATCTGCAGGTGGTCGCGCGTCTCTCCGGCAAGCCGATGCAGCCGACGCGCTACGACCGCCTGATCCTCGATGTGGAGCGCCGGCTCTTCACCACCGAGGCGCCGTTTCGCGTCGTGTCGCTCTCGACACTGGTGCGAGACGAGATCCACCGCGTCTACGGCTTTCCCAAGGAGCGAATCGACGTGGTGACCAATGGCGTCGATCTGGAACGCTTCCATCCCCGCAATCGCGCGCGAGATCGCGCGCCGATCCGCGCTGAGCTCGGCATCGGCGCGGAAGCGCCGGTGGTGCTCTTCGTGGGGATCGGCTGGGATCGCAAGGGGCTGGCGCCGATCCTCGAGGCCGTGGCCGCGCGGCCGTCGTGGCACCTCGTGGTGGCTGGGAGGGATCGCGAGGAGCGCCGTTTCACCGGGCTTGCCGCGATGCTCGCGCTCGGATCGCGGGCGCACTTCGTGGGCGCGCGCACCGACATCGAGCGCCATTACGCGGCTGCCGACGTGCTCGCGCTGGCGTCTTACCAGGAGGCTTTCGGGAACGTGGTGCTCGAAGCGCTCGCTGCGGGGATCCCCGTCGCCGCGACCCGTTCGGTGGGAGCGGTCGACCTCCTCACGGGTTCGCTCGCGGCGGGCATCATCGAGGGTGACGCCACCGGCGAGTCGGTCGGAGCGGCGTTGGATGCGCTGCTGGTGGGCACGCCGGAGGCGGAGCGGACCGCCGCGAGCCGTGCCGCTGCCGAGCCCCATGGCGTCGACGCCATGGGGCAGCGCATGGAGCAGGTGATTCGCGCCGTGGCCGCCGAAAAGGCCGAGCACGGACGCGTCAGGTAGGCTGGCTGCGCGAACGATGTTGCTTTTGACGCCCCTCCGGCCGATGAGTACATTGCGCCGGATCTTTCGAGGAAAACCCACGTGGCTGCACGCGAAATCGTCAAATACCCGGCCCCGGTGCTCTCTACACCCGCAGCGGCCGTCACCGAGATCGGCGCCGAGATTCAGTCGCTCTTCGACGATCTGGTGGCCACCATGTACGCCGAGAACGGCGTCGGAGTCGCGGCGCCTCAGATCGGCGTCGGCGTGCGAGCCATCGTCATCGATGCCGACGTCGAACATCGCGGCGAGCGCATCCTGAAGCTCGTGAATCCCAAGATCACCGCCGCCGAGGGCGAGATCCTCTGGCCCGAGGGTTGCCTCAGCATCCCGGGCCTCGTTCTCGACGTGAAGCGCCACGGGCAAGTCGAGGTCACGGCGCTCGACGAGACGGGTCGCGAGGTGACGGTCGAGGGCTCGTCGTTGCTCGGCGTCGCGCTCCAGCACGAGATCGACCACCTCGACGGCAAGCTGATGCTCGATCGCGTGAGCGCGATGAAGCGCGCGTTTTGGCGAAAGAAGATCGCCAAGCACGGCTATCCCGTCGAGATGGGTGGCGGCGAGCGCGACGAGCGCAAAGACGGCAAGGAGCGCAAGCGCGCGCTCGGGTGAGTCTCTTTTCGGGGGGCTTTTCAAGCCCCCCGGCCCCCCGGGGGCGCGCCCCCACGGGCCCCCCCCCCGCCCGGGGGCGGGGGCGCGGCCGCGCCC
>CAYUSL010000021.1:6889-29466 GCA_964447125.1 uncultured bacterium
GAGTCTCTTTTCGGGGGGCTTTTCAAGCCCCCCGCCCGATGCGGCAAAGCCGCATCGGGACCCACCCCCAAGGCGCTTCGCTTCGCTCGCGGCTCGCCTCCGGCTCGCGGCGAGATGGATGCCGCGCGTGGACACCGGTGCGCCGATTGGCTGGAGGGTCGTCGGTCCCTCGACGACCCCTTCGCTACGATCTCGCGCACCTGGGGTTTTCCTGCCCCCACCGGTTGCGGTGGCCCACGCGACGTGGGGCCGCAGTGTGTGATTCGCGTTTCGTGCTTGCCTCGCCGCCGCGCTCGGTCGAAGCTCTCGATTCAATCTCTGGCCTGGCTCGCTGACGCGCCCGGAAGACGGCTTCGGCCCGAGCTCCGGCGACTCCCACGTCCCTGCGACCGGCCCCCTCTCGGGAGCCCCGGCTCGATGACTTCCATTTCGGATCGCCGTCCCACCTTCGACGAGCGCCGCCTGACGTGGCGCAATGAAACGCGCGCGCGTCGCTACGATCACCGCTATCGATCGCTCTCCGGCCGGCTGTCGAACCGCCGCGTGCTCGGCACCTACGCCGCGGCGATCCGCCGGAATCCACCCCAGGGCTGGTTGCTCGACTGTCCGACCGGCACCGGGCGGCTGCTACCGGCGCTCGTGGGCAGCACCGCCCCGGTGCTGGGCGGGGACATCGCCCCCGAGATGATGCGGGTGGCCCGCGATCAGTACCCGGTGGACGACACGCTCCGCGGATACGTGGGCATGGACATCTTGCGCCTACCGTTTCGCGACGGCGCGCTCGGCGCGGTGTGTGTGGCGCGCCTCACCCAGCATTGCGACGGTCCCGAGCGCGTCCGCATCCTCACCGAGCTCAGGCGCGTCACCAACGGCCCGATCTTCGTGAGCTACTACCATCGCTACACGTTCAAATATTTCTCGCGCTGGCTGCGCGGGAAGCTCGGCCTTCGGAAGGGCCGGTTGCAGGGCGTGAGCCGTGCCGAGCTGGACGCGGATGCGCGGGCGGCCGGCCTCGAGATCGCCGACCTGCGCTGGGTCTTCCCGATCTTGTCGACGAATTGGCTGGTCACGTTCCGCCGTCCGTCCGGCGGCTGAACGGGCTCACACCGAGCGGTACGGGATCAGCAGGAAGTAGATCGCGACTCCGGTGACCGAGACGTAGAGCCAAATCGGCAACGTCACCCGCGCCCAGCGCCGGTGCCGCACGAGATCGCCTTTCCAGGCTCGGTACACCACCACCAGGATCATCGGCACGATCACCGCGGCGAGCGGTGTATGCGTGAGCAAGATCGCGAAGTACACGGTGCGCAGCCAGCCGGCGCCGCCGTAGCGCGTGGTGCCGGCCTGCGCGTGATAGGTCAGGTACGAGATCAGGAACAGCGTGCTCAGCACCAGCGCGCCGATCATGCACGCCCGATGGGTCGCCACGTTCTTGCGGCGGATCTGGAACCAGCCGACGCTCGCCAGCACCGCGCTCGAAGCGTTGAGCACCGCGTTGAGCGCGGGGAGATGCGAGATCACGTCGTTCATGCGTGGATCCACGGGCTCTTCCGCGCCATCACCACTCCGCCCGCGAAGAGCGCTGCCGTGGCTGCGACGGTGATCGCGATCGAGATCCCGAACGGCGGCACGGCCAGGTCGACGAGGCTCTGCGTGGGGTAGAGCACGGCTCTGAGCGCGCCCACGGCGTAGGTGAGCGGGTTCACTTTCATGAGCGTCGCGAGCCAGGGCGAGGCGCCGGCGGCGGGAAAGAGCGCACCCGAGAGGAGCCACAGCGGAATCAGGAAGAGGTTCATGATCGCGTGGAATCCGGTGGTGGTTTCCATCCGCCACGCGATGAGGAAGCCGAGCGAGGTGAGCTGGAATGCGGTCATCGTCGCCACCGCCAGCGACTTGAGGAAGATGCCGGGGCAGACCTCGATGCCGCTGAGCGGGCTCAGCGCAAGCACGATGATGGCCTGGATCGCGGCAACCGCCGTGCCGCCCAGCACCTTGCCCAGCACCACGGCGGAGCGCGGCACCGGCGCTACCAGCACGCCCTGCAGAAACCCCGCGCGGCGATCCTCGATGATCGAGATGGTCGAGAACACCGCAGTGAAGAGCAGGATGAGCACCAAGGTGCCCGGGAAGAAATACTCGAGATAGGTCATGCCGTGGGAGGCCGAGCCCGGCCCCATGGAGTCGGGCCGGAACGAGCTTCGGAGCCCCGAGCCGATCAACACCCAGAACACCAGCGGCGTTCCGATCGTGCCCAGGATTCGGTGCTTCTGGCGCACGAAGTGGGTGAGCTCGCGCACCAGTAACGTGAAGGCGGGAAGCCACACGCGGTTCATCGGCCTGCCTCCGGATTCCCTTCCGTGTCGCCGGCGTCGGCTTCCCAGAGCGTTCGGCCGGTGACGTGGATGAACACGTCCTCGAGCGTGGGCTGGCCCACGGTCACCGCGCGGATCTCGTCGGGAAAAGCGCGCATCAGCTCGGCGACGAATGCGGCGCCGTCGGGGCGTTCGATGCGCACACCGCGGTGCAGCAGCGTCGCCTCGCAGCCGAAGCGGGTGACGATGCGGTCGCGCAGTGCGGGAGGGTCTTGGGCTTCCACGGTCACGACCTCGCCACGGATCGAGCGCTTGAGCGTCGTCGGCGAGTCGAGCGCCACCAGCTTGCCGCGGTCGAGGATCCCCACACGATCGCAGCGCTCGGCCTCGTCCAGGATGTGCGTCGTGAGCAAGATCGTGACGCCGGTCTGGTCGCGAAGCTCGAGGAGCTGGCGCCAGAGGTCGCGGCGTGCGCCGGGATCGAGCCCCGTCGAGGGCTCGTCGAGGAGCAGCACCCGCGGGCGATTGAGCAGGCTCTTCGCCAGCTCGACCCGTCGCCGTTGACCGCCGGAGAGGTGCTCGACGCGATCGGTGCCGCGATCGGTCAGGGTGACCAGCTCCAGCACCTCGCCGATGCGCGTCGCCAGCGGCTTGCCGGAGAGCCCGTAGAGGTGCCCCGCGTGCCAGAGGTTCTCCCGCACCGAGAGCTTGCCGTCGAGGCTCGGCGACTGGAACACCACGCCCAGCTCGCTGCGCACCGCCTCCGGGGAGCGCGCCACGTCGTGCCCGCTGATCGTCGCGCGTCCGCCTGTGCTCGGGAACGACGTGGTCAGGATGCGGAAAAGCGTGGTCTTGCCGCTTCCGTTCGGCCCCAGCAGCGCGAACACCTCGCGGCTCGCGACCGTGAACGAGACGGGGCCCAAGGCGCGGCGCGTACCGTAGTCGACGACCAGCTCTTCGATGGAGATCGCAGGCGCTTCGTTCATGCAGCGTCTTTCCGGGCGAAAGGGGGTTCAGCCGGCCTTGTCGATGGCCAGCACGGTGAGATCGAGCGTGAGCGCCAGATACGACCAGATCAGCACGGCGCGGGCGGTGTCGGCGTTGGCGGTCTTCGCGAAGCGTGCGCCCGCCACCACCACGGCGACACCGCTGGCTGCGGCGCACGCGAAGTACCAGAGTCCGGCGAGCCCGATCACCGTGGGCACCAGGCTCACGGCGAGCAGCGCGACGCAGTTGACCAGCACTTGCCGGCCCGTGCTGCGGCCATCGGGCTCGACCACCGGCAGGAGCTGGCAACCGGCACGGGCGTAGTCGGTCCTGTAGAGATACGCGATCGCGAGGCTGTGGGGCACCTGCCAGAAGAAGAGGATCGCGAACAGCGCGACGCCGGCGACACCCACGTTTTGTCCCGCAGCCGTCCAACCGATCACCGGCGGCAGCGCGCCAGGTACACAGCCCGCCACCGTCGCCAGCGGTGTGCGGGTCTTGAGCGGCGTGTACGCAAACAGATACGTCACGACCGTCAGCGCCGCAATGCCGGCGGCCAGTGGATTGGTCGCGAGCCAGAGGACCGCGAGCCCGGCGACCACGAGTGTGACGCCGAACGCCAACCCCTCGGAGGGCGCAACCCGCCCTTCCGGAAGGGGTCGAGTACGCGTGCGGTGCATGAGCGCGTCGGTTTCGCGCTCGATGAATTGATTGAGCGCCTGGCTCCCCGCCGCGCAAAGCGCCGTGCCGCCGAGCGCAGCCAAGAGCGCAGGCCACATCACCGGTCCGGTCAGTGCCACGTAATAGCCGACCAACGTGGTCAGCAGCACCAGCAGCACCAGCCGCGGTTTGGTCAGCTCGAAGAAGTCGGAGGCACGCTTGGCCCGCGTCACAGGGCCGAGGCCGGTTTCGGCGATCGCCGTCATCCGCCGATACCCGCGCTCGCCGGGGCGGGTGAGCCCACGTCCTCGCCAGCCGCCGAAGCACTGCCACGGAGGCCGCGGTAGACGAGCACCGTAGTGGACACGGCAGTCGCGAACACCAATGCGCCGTTCACCTGATGTGCCACCGTCAACAGCACCGCGGGCCACGGCGCGAGCTCGGGCACCGGCGCCATGAACTTGGCCGCGTAGGCGAGGAATCCCAGCACCAACTGGATCCACGTGAGCTGCAGTAGCGCGGATGCCATCCGCGCCGCAGGCGCTTGGTGTGACGCAGCGTGGGTTCGGAAGCGAAGCGCCACCACCAAGGTGATGACCAGCACTGCGCCGCCGAGATGCACGAACACCGTCCCCATGAGGTGCCGGAGTCGGGCGCCCAGCAGGATCTGGACGTAGAGCGCGACCGTGGTCGCGAGGGCCAGCCGCTCGACTCCCCGGCCGCGCTCGCGATCGAGCGGGCTCGCGAGCGCCTCCGACCAGAGCCGAGTGGTGGCGAGCGCCATCACCGCCATCAGCGCGAAGAACGAATGCGCGAACGAGCCGTGAACGAGCGCCAACACACGCTCGTTCTCGATCACCCGCAGTCCGCCCAGGACCCCCTGGATCGCGACGGCGACCACGGCGACGACGGCGAGCGTGCGCATCCAGCGCCGCGAATCGCACCTCCACACGGCCACAGCTAGCGCCACCGTGAGCATGCCCACCAACGAGCCGAGCAGCCGGTGGGCGTGCTCGAAGGCGATCGGCCCGATCCAGCGGCTGATCGGGAACGTGAACATGTTGTAGCCGTAAGTCGTGGGCCAGTCGGGCACCGCCATGCCAGCGCCTTTGCTGGTCACGAGGCCACCGGCGGTGAGCAGCACGGCGGTGGTCGCGGCCGTGGCGCGCGCCAGATTGCGCACCGACCCGCTGGTGGTGCTCGCGATGGGCGGGGTCGTCATGGTCGATGGCGCGACGACCCGCCAGGATCGCCGGGTTGGGTCAGTCGACCGTCACTCGACGTTGGCGCTCGCGCCCGCCGGGTCCTCGTCCGTGGGAAGACTGATCGGGTCGCCCGTTGCGACGTCGGGGGACGCCGTGTCGGGCACCTCCGCGACCTCGCCGTCGGCGGCTGACTCGTCCCGATCACTTCCGCCCGCCGTGTCGACGGCCTCGCTCTTCGTACCTTCCTGATCCTGGGCGCTCGCGGTGTCGTCGTGGCCCAGCACGGCGACGTGGATGGGACTCGCATACTGCCGGCTCAGGCTGCCACCGGCGAGGGCGAACACCAGCGAACCAGTGAGCAGCGTCCACACGAGCTCGAGTCGCATGATGCGCCCGCGGCTCGGTTCGTGCGCCGCGACCTGCCGCGCCACCATCACCACGCCCACCGAGCACACGGCGAAGGCACCCAGCACGGCGGCAAACAGGGGAAGTACGGCGGAATCGAGGTGTGCGCTCACGTCCGGTAGACCCTCGGTAAGACCGCCGGCAGGGCGGCTGCGTTTGGAAGAAACGAACGACGTAGGGGTTGCAGGCTCGCGAACGGAAGGGGCAGCCGTATTGGAGCCGGGCGATCGATTTCCGCGCCTGGCGCGCAATATGCGGAAGGCCGGCGGCCCATGTCAACGCGCCGCACCACGGCTCCAGAACCCCGGCTAGCCCTGAAATGAGCGCATGGGAAACGAGTCCATGGGCAGGCGTCACGAAAGGCGCGCGCCAGCAGCGCGCCGCGAGCGTAGCGAGGCGACTTGGGCGTGGGGCCTCGCAAAAACCGCGCTTTTTGCGGGGCGGGGGGATTGAAAGGCCCTCTGAGAAAGCATCGGGGGGTCAGCGCGCGATGCGGGCGAGGGTGGCCTGGAGATGCGTCGTGACGATCGCTGCCAGCTCACCGGCCAATGCGAAGTTGCCTTCGATCCGGAGCGCGCCGCCAAGCATCAACGCCTGCAGGTTGGCAGGCCGCCCCGCACCGGTGAGCGACTGGAAGTCCATCCAGCTCATCGAGAACGTGGTGTCGGGGGGCTTACGCATGGTGCTCGCGCCGAAGTGAATGCCGAGCTGCCAGTCGCGACCCTGAAAATGGCGGATCGACACCACCAGCGTGCCGTCGATGCGTCGCAGCCGTTCGCGCGACGTGGCGTCGAGGGGCACCACCGGAGCGGGCGCGCGACTGGCCTCGGCCACCAAGGCACTCGGGCCGCCCAGCTCCCCGCGGACGAATGCCGCCCAATCGTCGACGCTCTGGCACACCTGGACGTCGATGCGTCGCGACGAACGACCGCGCTCGACGGTGAGGGCGTGATCGTCGAACCCGAGCACCCACACTCCACCTCCGGGTCCGCTCAGCTCGACGCGCACCGCCAGATCGTAGCCAGGCGGCGCCGCCGCGCGCGCGAGCCCTTCGGCGTAGCGATCGACGAGGAACTCCTCGAAGAACGCGCGCGGCTCGATGCGCGTGAGATCGTGGACGCGCTTGCTGCTGCGTTTGCGCGCGGGCTTGCTGCGCGCCGGTGGGCGAGAGGAAGTCCGAGGGGTCATCGCACGCTCGTGGTGGGAGGGAGGCGGCACGTCCCGGTGTCTCGCCGGCGCCAGCGCGGGATCCTCTGGTAACACGAAGCACGGACCGCGGCCATCCTCGCGCGCACGCGCGGGAACACCCAGCGTGTGGGTAGGGGGGGCGCGGAGGGCTCGCCTCAGACCCAACCGACGCGCGCGCGCAGCAGTCGCGCCACCCGTAGTGGCAGCTCGTGCGGGTGCGGACCGCGACCAATTCGCCGCGGCGGGGGACGCATGCCGGGAGCTTCGTGATCGAGCTCCAGGCCGTGTTCTGCGGGCTCGTCGCTGGTGGCGCGAACCTCCACCACCGAGTCGGCGTAGCTCACGGCGGAGCACTCGACCCAATACCCGGATCGGCACCGCTGCAGATCCTGAAGCCCAGCGACCAGCGTCTCACGTGTGGCGCAGCAGAATGGATGAACGCCATCCAGGAGGTGCGGACATTTCATGGCAGTCCCCTCGCTGGGCTCGGGTGTCGAGCGAAGAATGCGCACGATTCGTGCCAGGGGTGTGGTCGTGCGAGCTGCGCCGCGCGCGGCTCGATGCGCGACTACGCCGCACTACGCCGGTGAAACGCGCGCGCTGCTCGGCGAGACGACCGAACGAGCGCAGGCAATGGGCGCTCGCTGCTGGCACGCATCGTGCCTCGACTCTTCTCCACCGCTCGAGGCATGGGAGCAGGGCGCTCGTCATGGTCGCAGATAACATGAAGCCGGGAATCGGACAGGACTGGAGTCGAATGTCAACGGGAGCGGGCGGCATCGTGGCCGTGGTGTTGGCCGGTGGTGAGGGGCGGCGGCTCTTGCCGCTCACACAACGCCGCGCGAAACCCGCGATACCGTTCGCGGGAAAGTACCGCCTCATCGACTTCGTGCTCACCAATTTGGTGCACTCGAACATCCTGCGCATCCACGTTCTCACACAGTACCAGCCCTATTCGCTGATCCGGCATCTGGCACGCGGATGGACGTTCTCGTCGCACCTCGGTCAGTACTGCGAGATCATCCCCGCGGCGTCGGGTGAAGGGCGCGGCTGGTACCAGGGATCCGCCGACGCGCTGTTCCAGAACCTGGGGCGGTTCGAGCGCGACCATCCGCGGATCGTGGCCGTCTTCGGCTCCGATCACATCTACCGCATGGATCTGCGGCCGATGATCGAGGAACACGTGGAGTCGGGCGCCGACGCCAGCGTCAGCGTTCTGCCGTATCCCATCGACGAAGCCCATCAGTTCGGCTGTCTGGAGGTCGACGCCGACATGCGCGTGGCGCGCTTCGTCGAGAAGCCACCCAACCCGCCGCCCTTCCACGCCGATCCGTCGAAGGCGCTGGTGTCGATGGGCAACTACCTCTTCAACTACGACGTGCTCCGCGACGTGCTCCACCTCGACCACGTGAACCCGGACAGCCGTCACGACATCGGTGGCGACATCCTGCCGGCCTACTTCAGCCAGCTCCACATCCACGCCTACGACTTCTCGAAGAACCGCTGCCCCGGAATCACCGATGCCGAGGTGGGCTATTGGCGCGACGTCGGTACCATCGGTTCGTACTGGCGCGCTTCCATGGACCTGGTCGCGGTGTCGCCGATTTTCAACATGTACAACTACGAGTGGCCGCTCTTGACGGCGCGCACCGATCACCCGCCGGCCAAGTTCGTGTTCTCGGACCGGGACGCGAATCGACTCGGGGTGGCCACCGACTCGATCGTCAGCGATGGCTGTGTGGTCTCGGGCGGGCACATCGATCGCTGCGTCCTCGGACCGCGAGTACGGATCAACTCCTACGCCACCGTGAGCGAGAGCGTGCTCTTCGAAGGCGTCGAGATCGGGCGTCGCTGCCGCATCCGCCGCACCATCGTCGACAAAGACGTGCGGATTCCGGCCGATACCACCATCGGCTGGGACGAGCAGCAGGACGTCGCGCGCGGCATCGCCATCGGCGACGACGGCATCCGCGTGGTGCCGCCCGGCGTTCGGTTCGACGGCGGCTGAGCGCCTCACGGCTCGCGCCGTAGCGGCTCAGCCCGGGCTCAGAACCGCTCTTGCGGGAACCACTCCGGAAAGCCCCGGAACCCCTCGCAGCGGAAGAGCCGCTGGTTGCCGAGCCACTGGTTGTCGCTCGGGTCCTGGTACGCCGGTAGCTCGCTGCAGCTCTCGAACGCGAACGCCACTCCGGGGTGGATCCCGCCGCTGCCGCCCACGTAGAGCGCAGCCGCTCCCGCGGGCACGGTCGCGAGATCGTTCCAGAGGTCGTATTGCTCGTAGCGCCGGTCGAGGCGCACCGAGTACACCCGCGGATGCCCCGGCACGTAGAACGCCAGCTCGCTCGCCTTGGCGTATTGATTCGTGAAGAGCAGCGGCTCGGCGCCTTCTGCCCGCCACGCGTCCAAGAGCTGCCCGACGTGATGACCGAAGCGGTGCCACCCACGCAGGCGAGCAGTGGGATCGATGCGTCCGGGCAAGCCTTCGAAGAAATCCTGAGCCAATCCGGCGCTTGCCATGAGCACGCTCAGCATCAGGCTCACGCCCACGCACGCCGTCGCCAGGCGGCGTACCACGCGCCGCCGGCGTCCCCCGAGGGTCGGCAGCACCTGATCGATCACCCAGCCAGCGCTCACGCCAGCGGCGAGATACGCGGGCACCGCCCAGTTCGCCTGAACCTTGGCCTGCCCGGATTTGAGCGTGAAGAACGCGAGGATCGGCGCCGAGGTGGCGAAGAGCAGCACGTGCCCGGGATCGCGGGTCTGCCACGCAATGCGCCCCGAGCGCACCATGCCCCAGCCGAGCAGGAGCGCGACCCACGGCGTCAGCACCCCGAGCTGCGAGCCCACGAATGCGAAGACCTGGCCGATCTCGAATTCCGCACCTTTGCCCACCCCCGCGAGCTTCCCCACGTGAGCGGTCGTGACCCACCCGTGGCGCGCGTTCCAGATCCACACCGGCAGGGTCATCGCCGCTGCGATCAGCGCACACAGATACGGCCCCGGGCGGCGCAACTGCGTACGCAACGCGGGAATCAGCACCACCGCGCCGGCCACGCACGGCGCCAGCACGCCTGCCGTGTACTTGAAGAGAAAGCCCACCCCGGTCGCGAATCCCGCCGCTGCCCAGGCTGCGGTGGACCCGGTGCGGAACGCACGCTCGAGCGCGACCAGTGCCAGCGCCCAGCACGCCGCAAACGGCGGGTCGATGGTCGCGAGCATGCCGCCCGCCGTGAAGAGCGGTGACAATCGCAGCGTGACCAGCCCGAGCACGGCCGCGCGATCGCTGCCCGTGATGCGCCGTGCGAGCACGAACATCGCGATCGCCAGCACCGTGCTCGCGATCACCGCCGCCATCCGGATCCCCGCGGGCGAGGTCCCGAAGAGGGCCGTGGTGGCGCGGATCAGGTACGCGATCCCTGGGCCCTTGCTGTAGTACGAGAGATCGAGTCGCCGCGACCATTCCCAGTAGTGGGCTTCGTCGGGAGCGAGATCGAGCCCACCGCGCGTGATTGCGAGCACGTTGAAGAGGGTGTTCGCGGCCAGCAGCACGGCACCCGCCACCAGCCAGCGCCTTTCGCCGAGCCGCTGCCAAGCGTGCACTGCCGTACGACGAGCCGCGTGCGCCGCGCGATTGAGACGCCGCCGTGTGCCGCCCTGCGCCAGCCGGTGCGCGGCGAGGCCGAACGCGGCGCCGAGCACCAGCCCGCCGAGCACGTCGAGGGGGAAGTGGACGCCCTGGTAAACGCGCGTGAGAGCCGTCACCACCACGACTGCAGCCAGCGGCACCGTCAGCGCGGGTTGAGCCAGCGCCACCACTGTGGCGGCCGCGGAGGTGTTCACCGCGTGGGACGAGGGAAACGACGCCGACACCGGACATCGTCCCGCCCGCAGCACCACTTCGGTCAACACCTGGCACGGCCGTTCCCGGGCGAAGAGCCGCTTCACCAGGAAGCGGTTGGCCGGATCGGTGATGGCCACCACCAGGCCTGCCACGAGCAGGGTGCGGCGCCACTTCGCGCCACCCAGCGTCGCCAGCAAGATCCCGGCGACCGCCAGCCACGGCACCATCCGGTGCGCGTCGGTGAGCGCCAGCAGGATCGCGTCGATGCGCTCGCCGAGCCCGCCTTGGTTGATCCAGCGGAACGCGAGATCGTCGAAGGGAAGCGGCGTCACGGGTGCGTTCCGCGGGGACGTGTGCGAACGGGTCGTGCCGCGCGCGACCGGTCCGCGTTCAGTCGGCGAGGATCAGCTTGGCGAGGGTCGAGAGCTGCATGAAGCTCGTGCCCTCGTAGATCTTCCCGATCTTCGCGTCGCGGTAGAGCTTCTCCGCCGGATAGTCCTTGGTGAAGCCGGCGCCGCCGAAGACCTCGATGGCCCGCGAGGCGACGTGCTCGGCGACTTGCGACGCCTGGTACTTGGCCATCGCGGCTTCGCGGGCGAACGGCACGCCGGCCTCGCGCAAACGCGCCGCGTTGTAGACCATGAGTCGCGCCGACTCGATCTCGATGGCGAGCTCGGCGAGCCAGAACTGCATCGCCTGGTTGGCCGCGATCGGCTTGCCGAACTGCTCGCGGGTCTTGGCGTACTCCACCGCGTGCTCGAAAGCACCTTGCGCGAGCCCGACGAGCTGCGCCCCGATTCCGATCCGCCCTTCGTTGAGAAGCTCGATCGCCACCTTGTAGCCGCGACCGACGTCGCCGAGCACGTTCTCGCGCGGCACGAAGCAGCCGTCGAGCAGAAGCTCGCAGGTGCTCGATGCGCGGATGCCGAGCTTGTCCTCGGCCTTGCCCACGGTCAGGCCTTCGCTCTCGCGCGGCACCAGGAAGGCGCTGATGCCCTTGTAGCCCGCGTCCGGATCGACGGTGGCGAAGATCAGATAGAGACCGGACTCGCGGGCGTTGGTGACCCACATCTTCCGGCCTTCGAGGCGGAAGCCGCCGTCCACGGCGTGGGCGCGGCAACGCAGCGCGAAGGCATCCGATCCGCTCCCCGATTCACTCAAGCAATACGAGCCCGGCCGATCGCCGGCGAGCCTGGGCAGGAAACGCTGGCGCTGAAGGTCGCTGCCGTATTTGAGCAGCGCCGTGGTGAGCAGCGTGTTCTGCACGTCCACCAGCACGCCCACGGCAGGGTCCACCCGCGAGATCTCTTCCACCGCGAGGATCGACGTGAAGAAGCTGGCGCCTGCGCCGCCCAGCTCGGTGGGCACTTCGATGCCCATCAACCCCATCTCGAAGAGCCCCGCCAGCACTGCGGGGTCGAGGCGCGCTTCGCGATCCATCTCGGCCGAGCGCGGGCGGATGACACGCTCGGCGAAATCGCGCACCGAACGGCGGAAGAGCGACTCCTCGTCGCTCAGCAACGTGAGGGGCGGACGGGGGCTCGCAGTGGTCATCGCTCGAATCCGGGCTGCGTGGGACGCTCGCGCACCTTCGCGTCCGAGAGGGGTGCCGAAGAGCATGCGAGTCTATCCCGCGCTCCTCCTGCTGCCTGCGGTCAGTGCGTGCTCGGCGTGCTCGCGTCGCAGACGATTGCATCGTAGAGGGTTGCTAGACCCTGATCCTCGCGGATCTCGGCGACCTGGCCATCGCCCAGCTCGATCACGATCCACTCTCCGTCGACGCGCTCCGCGACGTCCATGGTGAAGAACGGGCTCGGCACTCGCGCGGCGATCGTGTCGAACGGTTCGTGCGGCGGCTCGTCCCCCGGCGCCGACTCGATCCAGTAGTGCCCACCGGCGAGGCGCTCGCCGCGCCAGTACACGAGGCGATGCTCGCGAGCCAGCGGCATGCCGCTCTTCGGGTGGCGGCCGGAGCGCCGCAGCTCGACGAACTCTCGGAACACGAGCCCGCCTTCCAGCGCCTCGCCGCGCAGCTCGAGGAAGCGATCGAGAACGCGCTCGACGGCGTCGGAGTCGTCTGCGCGCGGGATGTAACAAGCCTCGTCCCACGCGTGCTTCTCCGACTTCACGTAGTCCTTCAGCACCAGTGGACGATCGTTGAACGGGGCGAGGAGCCGCGACAGCTCGGAGCGCGAGGGCTTCGCGGTTCCGATCGTCCACGCGGTGCGTGGCGTGTGCTCCGCGATCGCGGCGTAGCTCGCAGGCAGGTGGTGGCAGAAACGGTACGCCGCGGGCGAGGTGACGAGCACCGTTCCTCGCGCTGCGAGCGCTGTGTGCAACCGCTCGTAAGCCGCGGCGGAAAGCATCCACCCGCGATAGATCGCGGCCTCCGGCGTCGTCGCCGGCGGAACGCGGCGCACGGCCCGTTCGGCTTCCTCGGCCGAGCCGAGGAGGTCCGTGTTCACGATGGCGACGCTGGTCCCGCGAGCGCGCGCCAGCTCGACTTCGTGGGCGAACGCTTCGTCAGGACGCGACCGATCGATGGAGTCGGAGGGAAAGAGAATTCGCATCGCGCGTCGCCACGATCACGGCTTGGATGAGGACGATGCAGCCGAATCGGCCGGAGCGCGTGCACACTGCGCATCCAGGCTGCGACGCAGTGGGTGAAGCTGGCCCATGCGCTCGGAACCGGCGTAGTCGTCGATGGGTCGACCGAAGAGCGAGCGGCCGGCGTGGCGCGCCTGGGCGATCGCGATCTCGAGCTCGGCGCGTGCTTGGTCGCAATCGCCTCGTGCGGCGAGCGCACTGGCGAGGCTGAACCGGTACGCCCACTCGTCGCGGAGCTCGAGCGCGGCGCGGTAGAAGACCTCGGCTTCGGCATGCTCGCCCGCGAGCGAGCGCACCGTTGCGAGCTCGACGAGCTCCTCGGCGGTGCCGCCTGTCAGTGCGATCGGCAGCCACTCTCTGGTGTGAGCACCGTGCGGCAGGAACGGCAGGTCGGCGTAAGTCGACGGCGCACCCAGAATCCACGTCGCCACGGCGACGCCGATCACCATGCCCGGGATGCGCTGGCCGCGCTTCGGCGGTGGCGCCGGGCGCGCGAAGCCCGGCGTGAGCCCTGCGGCGAGGAGGCGGTCGTAGAGCTCTGGATGGACCGCCGTGTAGCCCAGCACCGCGGGAATCTCGGCGTCCACGTAGAGCCTGAGAAGCGCCGATGCGTAGACACCGGCGCTCTCGCTCGTCTCGACCGCCAGCCCGTCGGCGCGCTCTTCGAGGCGCCGGCGCAGTCGCTGCATTGGCAGCAGCGCGATCACGACGGCGACCACCATCATCACCGCGAGGGCGAACGAAAAGCTCGCGGCCACGGGCCGAAGGAGCGTGAGCGGCGACAGCAGCAGCGTGCCGGCGAGGCGAGCCAGCCGCACCCCACGCGACTCGGACACGTGGCCAAGCTCGTGGGCGATCACTGCGTCGAGCTGGTGGCCGTCGAGAAGCGCGAGCGCCCGGGAGGAGATCAAGACCGCACGCGCCCACGGCAGCGCTGCTGCCGAGCCGATGTCCGAGCGGAGCTCGTACACCCCGGGCGGCGCCATCCCCAGGGCGCCGGCTACCCGCGCGACGGCCTCGACTGCGCGCGGCGAGGCGGGCCGGATCAGCCCGAGAACCCGCGCTACGTGGATCGCGGCGCCGAAATGGAGCGCCACCAATCCCATGGCGGTCGCGGCCATGGCGAGATACGTCGTCGCGCTGAATTCCGCCGGCATGGCGAGGGCCGCGATCGCGATCAGCAACACGTGCGGGTACCAGATCAGCCACCGCTCGCTCAGCGTGCGCGCGGTGAGCGCAAAACCGGCGGCGCGCTTGCGAGCGCGCTGCACCTCGCGGTCGTAGACCAGCGAGATAGCGGCCAGTGAGGCGAGCGGGGCGAGGATGCGTGGCACGAGCGCGGGCACCGCGGAGAGCGCGTACGGGAGCTCGAACGCCGCGATCGCGACCCCGAGCGGCACGATCGTGGAGAGCTGGCTAAGGCTCACCCGCGCCGGCCACGTGAGCCGCGCCCGCTCGGTCCAGTGCAGACCGTCGAGGACCGGCGGCCGCCGGCCCCACGCCGCCCACACGCACGCTCGCGCCAAGAGCCACGAAAGCGCGAACGACACCGCGATCGCCGCCGGCGCCGGCGTGAAGCGTACCCACACCGGCACGAGCGCCTGCACCTGTTCGAGGGCGGTCATGTACAGCGGTCGCGAGCGCGTGGACAGGGGCAGGGGGCGTGACTACATTCCGCCGACTCGCGAAGGAGAACACGAATGGACGCCGTACGAAACGTGGTGATCGTGGGTTCGGGATGCGCGGGCTTCACCGCGGCGCTCTACACCGCGCGCGGCGGCTTGCAGCCGCTCATCATCGAGGGCGGCCAGGTGCCGCCAGGTGGGCTCTTGACCACCACCACCGAGGTCGAGAACTTCCCGGGATTTCCCGACGGCATCATGGGCTCCGAGCTGATGGAGCGGATGCGCGCCCAGGTCACCCGCTTCGGCACCGAGTTCATGATCGCGACGGTCACGAAGGTGGAGACCGACGTGCGGCCGTTCCGGATTCACCTGGACACCGGCGAACGCATCCTGTCGCGCACCCTGATCATCGCCACCGGCTCGGCGCCGCGATCGCTGGGCATCGAGGGCGAGCAGGCGCTCACCGGCAAGGGTGTGAGCACGTGCGCCACGTGTGACGGGTTCTTCTATCGTGGCAAGACCGTGGTGGTGGTGGGCGGCGGCGACTCGGCGATGGAAGAGGGGCTTTATCTCGCCGGCCTCGCTGCGAAGGTGATCCTGGTGCACCGCCGTGACTCGTTCCGTGCGTCCAAGATCATGCAGGAACGCGTGCTCGCGCATCCCAAGATCGAGGTGCGCTGGGATTCGGCAGTGGTGGAGGTGCTCGGTCGCGAGCAGAACACGCTCGAAGGTGTCGTGATTCAGAACTTGAAGACCGGCGCGCGCGAAACCGTGGAATCGCCGGGAATCGGCCTCTTCGTCGCGATCGGTCACACGCCCGTGACCGAATTCCTGAACGGCGTGATCGAGACCGACCCGCAGGGCTACATCAAGGTCAAGGACCCCACCAGCGAGACCAACGTCCCCGGCATCTTCGCCGCCGGCGACGTGATGGACCCCCGCTATCGGCAAGCCGTCACCGCCGCCGGCTCCGGCTGCCGTGCCGCCATCGACGCCGAACGCTTCCTCCAGCTCGCGGGGCATTGAGCCCTCACGGGGAGCGCGCGCAACGCTCACGCGGGCTCCCGCGCGCGTCCTCGTTGCCAATTGCGTTCGAACGGCTGGAGCCCTAGCGCCGCGGTTTGGAGGCCCACCGGTCCCTCGGTGGGCCGGGGTGCGACGCCGGGCGTCGCGAGAGACCGCGACGCCTCCAGCCTTTCGTGACCTGCGGCCGCAACGGATCGCGTCACCGCGTCGTGGTCTCGCCATCGTCCGGAATGGAGGCCCACCGGTCCCATGGTGGGCCGGGGCGGATGAGGCGCGTCCCGCCGCTCGGCTGCTATGTTCGACCGCGTTCGCGCGCTGCCGAGAACGAAGTGCAGCGCAGATCGGGATTCGAGCGGGAGCGATGAGACGAGCGGCGGTGACCTCGCTTCTTCTCGTGGCGCTCCTGCCCGTGGTTGCGCTCGCCGAGGAGCCGAGTGGTGCCGCGGCGGGCCTGCACTCGCCAACCGCGACGACGGGGTTTCGAGTCGGGTTGGCAAAGGTCGACATGACACCCGATCTGTCGCAGGTCGCGGTCTCGCTCAACGGCTACGGCGACAGAGACAACGCGCTGGCGACGGCTGTGCTCGACGCGGTCTACGCGCGCGCCCTCGTCGTCATGGATGCACGTGGCGCGATGGCCGCGATCGTGGCCGTGGACCTTTGCTACGTGACGACCGAGCTGCGCGACCTAGCGCTCGCGGAGCTCGGCGACGACGGCTTCGATGGGCGGAACGTCCTCGTCGCCGCAACGCACACCCATTCGAGCTTTTCCGGCTACGACGACAGTTTCGTCGCGACGCACTTCATGGGCGATTTCCACGAGGAGATCCTGCGCCAGACGGCGCACGCGATCGCACGCGCCGTGCGCGACGCGAAGGCGGCCGCCCGTCCCGCGGTGATGAGCGTCGCACGCGCAGATCTCGTGGGGTTCAACCGCAGCCGGCTCGATCCCAACTTCGAGCACGGTCTCGGGCGCAGCCTGGCGCCGTCGGCAGATCCGCAATTCGCGCTCAACCAGCGCGCGGTGCTGATCCGGTTTCAAGCCGAGGACGGCACGAACATCGGCGCGGTGGCGCAGTTCTCGGCGCATCCGACCGTGCTCTCGCCCAAGAATCTCGCGATCTCGGCGGACTATCCCGGTGTGCTGTGTCGCCGGCTCGAAGCCGCACTCGGGCCAGGGAGCACCGCGCTCTTTCTGAACGGCAGCCTCGGCGACATGGCGCCCACGCCCGACTGGGCCGAGTCAGGGGACATCGAGGTCAAGGACATGGAGGCTTACGGCAATCGGCTCGCCGATGCCTTCCTCGGCATGATCCCGGCGTTGGCTCCGTCGGACGACACGCGACTTCGCGCCAGCGCCGTGCGGCTGCCGTTTGAGAATCTCGTGGTGAATGTGTTCGGCGGCCTGACGCTGCCGAGCTTTCTGACCGGCTTGGTCACGACCCGCGACGAGCTGGCCGTTCAGGCGATTGCCCTCGGGCGGCTGGTCCTGCTTGCGATCCCTGGCGAAGCGACGACGCGCACCGGGCGAGATCTCGAGACCGTGTGCGCGAACGGCGACGAGTGCATCGTCGTCGCTCCGGCCAACGCCTACATCGGCTACCTCGTCACCCGCGGCGAGTACGACCTCGACAGGTACGAAGCCGATTCCTGCTTCTTCGGTCCCGATGCTGCTGCATGGGCGAAGTCGGCTGTCGAGAGCGCCTATCGCGGGCTCCAGTAGGCGAAGCGGCGATCGTGGAGGGCAGCGCTCTCGCACCAACCGGTCGCGCTCGCCGGCCAGACTCTCCGTCAACCCTCCCCTCGCGCTCATTCACATCGCGACGTGCTGTACCAGAACGCCGACCCGCGGTGCGCGCGCCAGCCGCCCGTCGGCCGTGATCAGCGGCGTGGAGTGGGCGAGGGCAGCCGCAAGGTAAAGCGCGTCGTACGCGGATACGTTCCCGCGCAGCCGCCAGGCATCCGCGAGTAGCGGTCGATGCGATAGACGGATGAGCGGCCACGCTCGGAGGTCGCTGACGGCCTCGGCCGCCCGGCGCTCCGTGACGAGGTGACGTTGCCGAGCACGCCGCAGCGCGGCGAGAACCTCGGCATCGATCAGCTCGGGAGCCACCAGCCGATCGCTCTCGAGCTGCGGAGCGACTCGCCTGCCGAGCTCGGTGCCCAGCAGGTACTCAACGGCGACGGATGCATCGACCGCGAGCGTCATCGCCGTGCGCGACCCTGCGGCCGTGGCACCCGACCCTCGCGCTCCTCGGCGACGAGATCTGCGGCGGGGATGCCGAGATCGACCGGCGCGCGCTTTCCCAGGCGCTCGACGAATTCGGCCTGCTCGACATCACGGCGCACGGCTTCCAGCACCACGTCGCTCATCGTCCTGCCGAGACGGTCGGCGAGAGCCTGCAAGCGCCGGTGGAGCGACTCGGGGACATTCTTCACCTGGAGATTCGCCATAGCATGACAATAGCATGCCAAAGTCATGCTGTGATCATCGTCCAATCGCGTGCTGTAAGACTTCGACATTGCAGGGGCGGGCGCCACCCCGCCCAGAGTTCTCGGTTGTGCGGACGACAAAGCTCCCGCTCTGCCCCGCCCCCAATAGGCCAGAGCCCTACGCGCGGCCCTCGTGGGTCCAATCCTGCAGGTTGTCCACCGCCCACGACCACAGGATCCGCTCACCCCGCCACTCGGGGATGATCGTGCTCGCGGCGATTCCCAGCCCCTCGTCCCGCTGCTCGCGCTCCAGCTCGGCGAGCGCATCGAGAAGTTCGTCGCCACCCAGCTCGGCGCCGTGGAGCCGAAACCCATCCCCACGCACGAACGCCGCGCCGAAATCCGTCGCGTCGATGCTCCAGCCGCCCTCGTGGACCAGGACGTGATGCCGTCTGCACAGCAGCAACAAATTGGAAAGCTTCGTCTCTCCGCCGTCCGCCCAATGGCGAACGTGATGGGCATCCACGAAGCGGCTTTGCTTGCATCCTGGAAACGCGCAGGTCCGATCTCGCGCCTTGAGCGCTCGCCGGATCGCCGGCGGAATCTGCCGTGTGCGCCTGCCCACGCTCAAGATCTCGCCGTCTTCGCCCTCGTGAACGCAAACGCGGCTGCAATCACAGGCAATTCTTCGCATGGTCTCGGGAGCGAGCACCGTTCCATCGGCCAGCTCCGCCGGCGGACCCTCGCCGTCCCGGGGCAGGGCACTTTCATTCACATAAACACTGACCTCGTAACGATCGCCACCGTCCACAGCCGCTGGTCCGTGCGCCAGCATCGTCTCCGCGAGCACCATCAGCGCGTCAGCGTTTCGCGCCTCACGCGCCTCCATGGGCTCCTGTGGCGCGACGGACGTCGAAGACGCCACAGGCGCCGCCGGCTCGGATTCGCCCGTCGACTCTTCCGCGGAATAATTTTGCCGCAACGAGTCGAGCGCCGACTCGAACGCCTTTAGAAAAAGCGCGCCCTCGGCGGCAGGCAGCCGTCCCTCGAAGCGCACCGTCCCGTCGGCGAGTTTCCAGTAACGAAGCGAACGCGCCGTGTCGCTTTCCGCCGCGGCCCAGTTCTCGCGATTCCGTTCACACCGCCGATGAAAGCGAACCAGCTTTTCGAGGTGCGCCGCCGTGCCGAAGCGCGCTGCGCCCACCAACGATTCTTCGTTCTCCGGCGTGGCCACCCGCGTCATCGCCCGGACCTTCGAATAACTGACCTGTCCCCGTGCCATCGCCGCCGCCATCTTCGGCAGGCGTTCCAACGCCCGCGCCACGCGAACCTTGTCGTGCGCCGCGGGCATGGCGATCCCGCACTTCACGTTCAGCCAGTGCGCCGTCGATCGAATGCCGTCTCCCGACCACGGCCGGCGCCGATCGAACTCCGCCAGCAACACCAAGAACCGATACTCGACAGCGCTCAGCCGTGCCGCCAGCGTGGTGAGATCCGCCGCCAGCTCATCGTCCGAGCGACCGGCGAACGCAACGGTGGAGGAGAGGGGCGACGCCAGCGGCTCTTCAGGGAAAGAGCTTGTTAATGTGATCATGCGTTCACTATATGCGGTCGAGCCTAAATCCGCAACCAGCACACCCGCGAAACTTGGTGTGCGGGTCGATCACGCCCGCACGAAAATCCCCTCACCCGATCAGGCGCGCGCCGCCGTTGCAAGCGGGCGCTTCGCGGTGGGCGCTCGCACCCCCTTCGTCAGCGCCGTCATTCTCGGGTACGCGCGCTCGCTGGTTCCGGCTCGCTCGGTCGCGGCTCGTCGTACCGCGGGATCACCCGCTCGTAGGGCTCCGCCATGAGCGGCGACGAGATGAGGTAATCGGCCGACGCGCGATTGCACGCGACTGGCACGTTGTAGACGACGCAGATGCGCAACAGCGCCTTCACGTCCACGTCGTGCGGCTGCGACTCGAGCGGATCCCAGAAGAAGATCAGGATGTCGAGCCGTCCCTCGGCGATCATCGCGCCGAGCTGAAGATCGCCGCCCAGCGGCCCCGACTTGAGGCACTCGATGGCCAAGCCGAGCTGCTCGCGCAACAGGCTGCCGGTGGTGCCGGTGGCGAAAAGCTCGTGCTGCTCGAGAAGAGCTTGGTTGTAACGAGCCCACTCGATCATCTCTCGCTTCTTGTGATCGTGCGCCACCAGCGCAAGACGCCGACGTTCTCGAAGAGCGGACATCGCATAGCCTCCCGACCGGCGCGCTCGCGGTACGAACCACGAACCGTGGCGCGAGCTGAGCACGAGTCCAACCTATCCGCCGCGCGCCAACCCCCGGAGCCAATTCGGTGACGATCTCCGCGCTCGCGGGGCCAGCGTGGTGAGTCCTGCAGTGGGCGCTCCTGCGGATTCTGCGACGGACACGTCGAGGATCCTCGCTGGCGTGGCGATCTGCCGAGCGAGTCCGTCATAAATGAAATTCCCCGATCGGGATCAATGGCCATCGTCTCGACCAGCCTGACCATGCCGGTCTACACTGCACTCCAGTCAGATAGCTGGATTCACTTAGTTCGCGCGGAGTTGGTCCGGGTCGTTTCAGCATCTATCCACCTACCGGCCCGAGGAACTCGGTCAGGGTTGGGAGCAATCGGAGCCGGGATGTTCACTCTTCGCGACCTGCTGAGTTGGGCGCGTCGCGTCATGCCTCTGCGGCTCGACGTCGCTGGCGCACACCAATTCCCGAGCAGAACAGCATCAGGGTCTTGAGATATGGCCAAACTCTTCATCTCTCACAGCTCACACGACGACGCGTTCGTGCGCGAGCTTCGCGAGGCGCTTGCCGATCACGGCCAGGCTGGCTGGATCGATTCGCGGGAGCTGCGCGGTGGCGATCCGCTGTGGTCGGAGATTGAACGCGCCATCGACGCGGCGTCGGCCTATGCGGTGGTCGTCAGCCCGGATGCGTTGCAGTCAAAGTGGGTCGGCAAGGAATTGACGCACGCGCTTGAGCTGCTCGGCCAACGCGGCAAGGACAAATTCCCAGTCATTCCGCTCTCGCTGAATGGCACCGAGCTCGGTGTGTTGGAGGAATTCTTCGGCGAAGAACCGATCTACATCCCCGTCACCAGCGATGCGGGCGGCGTGGAAGCGGCGATGAACGCCATTCTCGTCGCTCTCGGCAAACGGCAGAACGCCGATGTGGCCGGCGTTCCTCAGCCCACCGCCGAGCCGCTCGAAGAACTGGTCCTGGAGCTCACCGACTTGAGGTTCCACGAGGAAGGCGGCGTCCGCCGGGCCAGTGCCCGCGCCCGGCTCGTCTACGAGCCAGCCACTCCGGGGTTGCGCGAAGTCACCAGCGCGAAGGACTGGCGCCTCACTGCCCCCATCGGCCCCATCGAGGCAGGCGAACTGAGCTGGTACCTGGAGCACTACGCCACCTGGCCCAGCCACTACTTCCGCGACCGCGCGCGGAAGGTGGAAGAGAACCTGGTGACGTGGGGACGACTCCTGCACGACCAAGGCATGCCGATAGCCCACACCGCGAACGTCATGCAGGCCTGGGCGAAAGTCGACAGCAAGGCGGGTCGCCGCTTCTCGGTCCACGTGGATGGCGCCCTCGAAGCCGACGCGCCCGAAGCCGACGTGAACATCGCCAAGGAAGCCGCCACGGAATTGCTCAAGCTGCCCTGGGAACTGCTCCACGACGGCGAGAGCTTCCTGTTTCAGGGCGCCAAGCCAACCCGCGTCCGCCGGCGGCTGCCGAACACGAAGGTGCTCGACCTACCCGTCGTCGCCACACCCATTCGCATCCTGCTGGTCACCGCGCGGCCAGAAGACGAATCGTGCGCCTACATCGATCACCGCGCCAGCGCGCTCCCGCTGGTTGAGGCGATGGAAGCCCTGCCCGGCCTGGTGAAGATCCACGTCTTGAGCCCACCCACGTTGCCTGCTTTGCGCGACGAGCTCGACCGTGCGCGCGGCGAGGGGAAGCCCTATCACGTGGTCCATTTCGATGGTCACGGCGTCTACAACAAGCAGATCGGGCTAGGTGGATTGTGTTTCGAGCTGCCCGACGACACCGGGAAGCTAGACAAGCGCCGCCACGTCACCGTTTTCACCAGCGAGCTCGGCCCGCTGCTCCGGGATCACCGCATCCCCCTGGTCTTTCTCGAAGCCTGCCAGACCGCGCAGGCGGAGAAGGCGTCCGAAAGCGTTGCGTCCGAACTGCTCAAGGTCGGCGTGGCCTCGGTGGTGGCCATGAGCCACAGCGTGCTGGTGGAGACGGCCAAGCAGTTCG
>CAYUSL010000022.1:0-25988 GCA_964447125.1 uncultured bacterium
CAGGACGCCGGCGCGAACGAGCCGCGATCGATCACTCTGCAGGTGCTCGACCCCAACGGCAGCGCGGTCGACTTCCTCTCGGTCTCGCGCAAGCTCGGCCCCCAGAACGGTGCCTTCTCGGCCACGCTCGAATCGGCTCTCCCGAGCAATCTCGCCGTGGGTAGCTACACCCTCATGAGCACGCTGAAGGTGGGCGACAGCGAGGATCGACGCGCGCTGCGCTTCCAGGTCGCGCCGTAACAACTTCGAAGACCTCGCTCGCGCGAGGTCTTCGAAGTTGGCGATCTTCTCACGGGGGGCTTTTCAAGCCCCCCGCCCACTGCGGCAAAGCCACAGTGGGGCCCACCCCCGAGGCGACTCGCTGCGCTCGCGGCTCGCCGCCGGTTCGCGGTGGGATCGACGGCGAGTGTAGAGGCCGTTGTGCGAATCGCCCGTTGCGGCGCTCGATCAGGGCGGTTCCAGTCCCCGCGTCCAGCGCGGGCGCGCGGCGATGCGTGGATCTCGAACCATCCCCACGCGAGTACGGGAATGGGCGCAGAGCGCGGCAACGCTACCAGCGCAGGTAGCGCACCCCGTTGAAGGCGACCTCGGCGGACTCGATCGCCTGAGCCACCTCGGCCTTGGCGCGTCGCGCGGCGGCGAGCCCGTCGAACCCGAGCGCCAAGCCCGCGGCGATCCACGAAGCGAGCGCACACCCAGCGCCGTGGATTCGCCCGTCTCCGAGGCGGCGCCCGTAGAGGCGGATCGTCCGTTCGGCATCGACCCACACATCGTCGGGTTCACCGATTCGATGGCCGCCTTTGAGAAGCACCGCTCGCGCCCCGCGTGCGCGAAGCACCTGCGCGCGATGCTCCTCGGCGGTGGTATCCGGCGATGAGCCGGTAAGCCGCGCAGCCTCGGGAACGTTGGGCGTCAGCACGTCGGACTGCGGCACGAGATCGGCGAGCAAGGCTTGGACTCCTGCGTCCTCGAGCAACGGGACACCCGTGCCAGAGACCAGCACGGGATCGAGCACCACCGGCCCGTGCGGAATGGTTCGCAGGCTGCGTGCCACTGCGTCCACGATCTCACGCGTGGCCAGCATGCCGATCTTGACCGCGTCGAGCCTGCCGCGATCGGCGAGCATGCGGACGGTTTCGGCGACGAAGGCGCCCGACATCGCGACCGTGCTGCGGACCCCGCCTGCATCCTGCACCGTGATCGCCGTGGCGGCGACGACCCCTGCCACGTTCGCACGGCGCAACACCGCGAGATCGGCCGTGAGCCCTGCACCGCCGGTCGGATCGAGACCGGCAATCACGAGTACGCGCGGTGTCATCGCACCCGCCCGTTGCTCACTTCGGAAGGCGAATCAACGCCGCTCGTCCGATCCGCGCCGGCGATGCAACGCCACCAGCTCCTCGGTGGCTTCGCGGACGTTCGCGGCGGCGCAGATCGCCGACAGGAAGGCACCAGCCGTGGCACCGGCATCGAGGACCTCGGGGAAGCGCTCGGCGTCGAGGCCACCAATCGCGACGACCGGCGTGCGCACCAGCTCCGCGACCTCGCGCAGCGCCGCCACACCGGTGGGCGGATAGCCGCTCTGTTTGCTGTTGGTCGCGAAGACCGGCCCGAAGCCGATGTAGTCGGCACCACCTTTCGCCGCGGCCTGAGCCTGCTCGCGATCGTGGGTGGAGATACCGATGATGAGCCTGTAGCCCACGATGCGCCGCGCCACGCTGAGCTGAAAATCACCCTGTCCGAGGTGTACCCCATCGGCTTCCAGAAGCAACGCCACGTCCACCAGATCGTTGAGGATGAAGAGGGCACCCGCGCGCCGCGTGAGCTCGCGGATGCGGCGTCCGACCTCGACCACCTCGCGACGCGGCAGGGTCTTGGCGCGGAGCTGCAACACGCGTGCACCCGCATCGAGCGCGGCTTGAGCGAGCTCCTCGTGCGAACGCTCGGGTGCCGACGAGTTGTCGACGATCACGTACACGCCGCGCAGTAGATCGTGAATCGTCATCGCAGCCTCTTCACCCGCTCCCAGCGCCCAAGCGAACGCAAGTCCCTCGATTCAGGCCTCGCCGCTGCGTTGCACCGCACACGCCGCGCAGGAATCATGCGCCGCCTTCGCCGGCACGGTCCAGCGCCACCTTCAGCAACCGTATCTTCTTGCGCAGCGTGTTGCGATTGATGCCGAGCCAGTCGGCCGCTTTGAGCTGATTCCCACCCGTGCGCTCCAGGATCAGCTCGACCAGCGGCCGCTCCACTCGATCCAGGATCTCGCGATGCAAGCTGCCGAAGCGGGTGACGCCCGCGTCGAGCTCGGCAGCGATCGCACGGCGCGCCAGTACTTCGAGCTCGGCTCCCTCTGTCGGAGCGCTCGTCAGCGGCGCGCCGCGCACCAATTGCGGGAAGTCCGAGACCCGGAGCACCGGCCCCGCGCTCAGCAACAGCGCTCGGCGGACCGCGTTCTCGAGCTCGCGAACGTTGCCCGGCCAAGAATGACGGCGCATTGCCTCGAGCACGTCGCGATCCACCGCGCGTGCGCCACCTCCGACCTCGGCCGCGTGCCGCGTGAGGAAATGTTCGACGAGCAGCGGCAGGTCGTCGAGGCGCTCGCGCAGAGGCGGCACACGCACGCGCACCACCGCCAGTCGGTAGAAGAGATCGCGCCGAAAGCGGCCCGCCTCGACCTCGGCTTCCAGATCGCGGTGAGTGGCTGCGACCACCCGCACGTTGACCTCTCGGATCGGTCCGCCGCCGACGCGCTGGATGCGGCGGTCTTCCAGCACGCGCAGAATCTTCGACTGCAGCACCAACGACATCTCGCCGATCTCGTCCAGGAAGAGCGTGCCCCCGTCGGCTTCCTCGAAGCGCCCGGCGCGCGCTTCGGTGGCACCGGTGAAGGCACCGCGGGAGTGCCCGAAGAGCTCACTCTCGAGCAGCTCGCCGGGGATCGCTGCAGAATTCACCGGCACGAACGGCCCCGTCGCGCGCGAGCCGTTCTTGTGGATCGCGTGCGCGATGAGCTCCTTGCCCGTTCCCGATTCGCCCTCGAGCATCACCGTCGCATCGCTCGCGGCGATGCGCCCGATGGTCTTGAAGAGCTGCTGCATCACCGGCGAGCGGCCGACCAGCGTGACCTCGGCCGACGGTGTCCCACGGTCGCGTCCCTTGAGCCGCTCGACGGTGCGCCGCATGCCGCGCATCTCGAGCGCCCGCTCCGCGATCACCTCGATCTCTGCGAGATCGAAGGGCTTGGTCACGTAGTCGAAGGCGCCACGCTTCATCGCCTCCACCGCGTTGCGCATCGTGTCCTGTGCGGTCATCACGATCATCGGCGTCTCGCTGCCGGCCGCCCGCACGCGGTCGAGCACGTCGATGCCGCTGATCCCCGGCATCAGGATGTCGACGAAGGCGACGTCGTAGTCGAGCGCGGCCAGCGCCTCGAGCGCGCGCTCACCCGAAGACTGCTCGTCCACCTGGAAGCCACGATCCTCGAGCAGCCCGCGCAGCGCGAAGCGGATGCCCGGCTCGTCGTCGACCACCAGCGCGTGGCGGCTCATGACGACTCACCGCCGCGCTCACGGGACACGTCGATCGGCACGTAGACCTCGAAGATGGAACCGCGCGGCACCCGCGACAGCACCCGCATGAAACCGCCGTGGTCTTCCACGATCTTGAGCGCGATCGCCAGCCCGAGCCCCGTGCCGTTGGCCTTGGTGGTGAAGAGCGGCGTGAAGATTCGCTCCTTGATCTCCGGCGGGATACCCGGACCATCGTCGCGAAACTCGATCTTCACGAAGCGCGCCGAGGCGCCATCCCGCATCACGCGGCTGTAGTCGGCGGCATAGGACGTCGCGAGCTCGATCACGCCTGTGCCGCCTTGCGCCTCCGCCGCGTTGCGCATCAGGTTCCGGAAAACACGCGCGAACGCCCGCACGTCCACGCGGATCTCGGGCAGGCTCGGGTCGAAGGCGCAGCGCACTTCGATCGCGCGCGTCGCGGGATCGGCGCGGGTGACTTGAATCAGCTCGTCGAGGAGGAGGTGGACGTTCACCGGCGCGCGCGGCCCGCTCGAGTCGCGCGCCAACTCGAGGACCTCGCCCACCAACACGTCGAGGCGCCCGACCTCGCGCACGATCACCTCGACGCATTCCTCGAGATCGCGTCGTCCCGCTGCACGTCGCGCCAGGAGCTGCGCCGCGCCCTGGATTCCGCCCAGGGGATTGCGCACTTCGTGCGCGAGTCGCGCGCCGAGCGCCTCGGCCATGGCGAGCCGGTCGCCGCGACGGACTTCCTCCGCGATCGCTTCGCGCGGTGTCCGGTCCATGAACACCAGTACCGCGCCGCGCGACGCGCCCGCCGCATCGATCCACGGCGAGGCGAGCACCTCGACGGGCAACGGGTCGCGCGGCGCGCGCTCGAGGGTGACGGTGCGATCCGCAGCGCTGCCTCCGCTCGCGAGGCAACGCTGTGCCAAGCGCACCACGTCGGGGTTCTGGGGCATGGCCACCGCGAGGCTCGTGCCCGCCACCCGCGCCTCGGATCGGCCGGTGATCCGTTCCGCGGCGGGATTCATCTGCACGATGCGGTACTGCCGGTCGATCACCACCACGCCCTCCACCAGATTCGCGAGCACCTCGGCCGCCGTGGAGTCCGTGCGCGCGGTGCGGCGCGAGGTGCCGAGCTTGGTGACGGTCGCTGCTCGTCGCATCGAAATCGCCGAGGGAGGTACTCGAGGCCCACGTGGCTGGCGCCCAGGCGCCGCGAGCGTGCGAAGGATGGCACGGCCACGTTCGCTTGATAACCGCCATTGCAGGCGAGGCGCGCGTTCGCGAACCGGGGGTTGCCAATCGGGCCGATTCGCATTCCGCTTTCGCGTTCGCGGATCGCCACCCGACGCTCGCGCCGACCATGCTCTCCGCTGCGCGCCCCCTCGGTCCCGTGAGCTCACGGGTGCCGTGCGGAGTGGTGCTCACGGGTGGCCACAGCCGGCGCATGGGTCGCGACAAGGCGCTGCTCACGCTCGCCGACGGTCGCACGATGGCGGCCTGGGTGATCGAACGCCTGCGCAGCGCCTGTGATCCCGTGCTCGCGATCGATCCCGCGCCCGCGCGTCTCGCCGGGCTCGGCGTCACGGCCTTTGCCGACGACGTCGCCGGGCGAGGGCCGCTGGGCGGCCTCGCGACGGCCCTGCTGCGCTCACCCAAGCCGTGGGTGTTCGTCGCCGGCTGCGACATGCCGCGGCTCCACCCGGCGCTGATCCCGGCGCTGATCGCGCGCCGTGGCGACGCCGATGCCGTGGTCCCCATCGTCGGCGACCGCTGGCAAACGTTGGCGGCGCTCTATTCGACGCGACTCGCCGCGGCGGCGGAACGCGTGCTCGCACGCGACCGCGCCGGGATCAAGGACCTGCTGCGCGAGGTCCAGGTGCGCTGGGTCGCCGAGGACGAGCTACGCCTCTTCGATCCGACGCTCGCGAGCTTCACCAACGTCAACACACCTGCCGACCTCGAAGGCTTGGTCGGATCGGAGCCCGCGTGAGTGCCTGGATCGAGCTGCTGGAAGCCTGCGCCGCCGCCGTGCTGACGGCGCTCGTGCCGTTCGGCCTGCATCGTCTCCACCTGACGGTGAGGTTCTTGCGCTGGAGACGACGCGCGCCGAGCGACCCGAGCAACCCGGCAGTCACGCCGCTGCCGTTCGTCACCGTGCAACTGCCGGTCTACGACGAGCGCTACGTGGTCGAGCGCGCCATCCGCGCCGCGGCAGCCCTCGAATATCCGCGCGACCGCCTCGAGATCCAGGTGCTCGACGATTCCACCGACGACACCAGCGCCATCATCGCACGCGTTGCCGGCGAGCTGCGCGCAAGCGGTCACGCCATCGAGCATCTGCGCCGCGGCTCACGCACCGGGTTCAAGGCGGGGGCACTCGCCTTCGGCTGCACGCGCGCCCGGGGCGAGCTGTTCGCGGTCTTCGATGCCGACTTCGTGCCGCAACCCGATCTCCTGCCACGGCTGGTCGCGCCCTTCACCGACCCGCAAGTGGGCATGGTTCAGGCACGCTGGAGCCATCTCAACCGTGACGAGTCGCTACTCACCCGCATGCAGGCGACGCTCCTCGACGGTCATTTCGTGGTCGAGCACACCGCACGCTTTGCGGCGGGCTGCTTCTTCAACTTCAACGGCACGGCGGGAGCGTGGCGACGCGCAGCGATCGAAAGCGCCGGCGGTTGGCAGCACGACACCCTCACCGAAGATCTCGACCTCTCGTATCGCGCCCAGCTCGCCGGCTGGCGCTTCGTCTACCTCCCGCAGGCGACGGCACCCGGCGAGCTGCCGGTGGAGATGGCCGCGTTCCGCGCCCAGCAACGCCGCTGGGCGATGGGATCGGCGCAAACGGCCCGCAAGCTCGCCGGGCGTGTGTGGCGCGCCGACCTGCCGCTCGCGGTGAAGCTCGAGGCGCTGGCCCACCTGGGCGGCAACGTCGCGTACCTGCTCATGGCGATCGCCAGCGTGCTCATCGCGCCTGCCCTCGCCTGCCGCGTGCTCGGGCCACGCGCCGGGCTCACGGCCTGGGACGTACCGCTCTACACCTGGGGAATCGGCGCGATGATGGCTTTCTATGCCACGGCGCTGGTGGGCCTCGATCGACGCGGCTGGCGCCGGCTTCCCGAGGTCCCGCTCTCCATGGCGCTCGGTGCAGCTCTCGCGCTCACCAACGCGATGGCGGTCGTACGAGGGCTCAGCGGCGAACGCACCGCGTTCGAGCGCACCCCCAAGTACGGTGCGAGCTCGGCTCGCTGGCGCGAGGCCAGCTATCGCGTGCAGGAAGGCATGCCCTGGCCCGAGCTCGCGCTCACGGCGAGCTCCGCGTTGGCCGTGGTGCTGGCCATCCACACCCGTACGTGGGCGGCGTTGCCGTTCGTGGGGCTGCTCACGTTCGGTTACGGCTACACGACGTGGCGATTGCTCGGAGACGCACGGCGGCCGACAGCGCCGCGCGTGAGCACGGCCACGGCCCTCGAACCCGCGTGAGAGCCACTACGCGCGGCCGGTACCGGCCGTGCCGTCGCCCCGAGCGCGGACGATGAGCCGGACGAACGCCTCGCGCACGTCGGCACCGCGATCCTGCAGCCAGCGCAGCGCACCGATCGGTCGCTCGTGAATGGTCTGCCACGTGAGGATCGCGCCGACCATCCCGAGAAGTGCGTTGGGCAGCCACGCGGCCGCCCACACCGGCATTCCCGCCGCACCGGCAACCAGATTGCGCTTGGCGAGCGCTTCACCCATCACCATGCCGCCGTAGTAGCAGCCGATCAGAACCAGCGAGAGACCGAAGCCCCACACACGCCCCGTGCGCTGCGGCTGAATGCCGAGCGGGATGCCCGCGAGCGGCAGCACCAGACACGCGAACGGGATCGCGAAGCGCCGGTGAAGCTCGAGCAGCGGCCGCACCCAGTCTCCACCCGCGGTCGCCCGCTGCTTGGCGACCTCCGCGTGCAGCTCACCGACGCTCATCTCCTTGGGATCGCGGGTCGGCAGATTCCCCATCACGCGAGCGTTGAGGTCGAGGCTGAGCGCGTAGGCCTCGAAGTGAATGCGCTGCAGGCGGCTGCGCTCGGCGTCGAGGATCTGCACCTCACCGTCTTCGAGCTCGATGTCCACGGTGAAGGTCTGCTCGTTGGACAGGATCGAACCGCGTTTGGCGAAGATGGTCTGCGGGCGGTCCTTGTCGCGCGCGTCGAAGATCAAGAGCCCCTCGAGCCGCTGGCCGCGCACCGGCACCTTCTCGGCGTAGATCACGACGTCGTCGAACTCGGTGAGGAACACGCGTTCTTGGATGCCGACGGTGGCGTTGGTGCGTGCGATCTCGATGAAGGTCTCGCGCGCCGTGCGAAATCCCCACGGGTAGCCGAACACCATCAGCGCCACGCACGCGAGCCAGGCCACCGTGGCCAGCGCCAGCGCCGGCCCGAACATCTGCGCCGGGCTCACCCCCGACGCTTTCATCGCCACGATCTCGTGGTCGGACGAGAGCCTGCTGAACCCGACCATGATGCCGAGCAGGAGCGCCATCGGCAGCGTCAGCCCCGCGAACGGCACGGCGATGCCGAGCACGAGCCTGCCGAGATCCCCGAGCCCGACACCTTTGTTGACTGCGAACTCCATCATGCGCAAGAGCTGGCGCGCGAGAAACGTGAAGCAGAACAGGAAGAAGCCGAGCGCCATGGGCTCGGCGGCCTCGCGAGCGATCGCTCGAAAGAGCACCGGGCCGGGCCAGAGCGCGCGCCATCCCAGGGCACGGGTGCGCGAAGCGGCGGCGAGCGGCGAGACCATGAAGTGGATGTCGTCGAGAAGGAAGCCGAGAGGCTACCGAGGCGTCGGGATTCAGCCAATCGTGACGGTCACGTGCGAGCCAGGCTCGACGGAGCACGTGCAACGCTCGTGCACCCGTGTTGTCACCGCCGGCAGCACGGCAGCGCCGCGCCGTGGCACTTCTCAACACCGAGGCAAGCGGTAGACTGCGCGCGCCGAGCGGCCCCGGCGAGCGCCGCTGGGAGCGAGTCCATCCGCCGACGACGTCGTCGCCGACGTTCACGTCGCGCGCCGAGCACGAGGAGCGCCATCCGTGGAGGTGATCCGCGATCTGGGACGATCCGGGCGCCGCATCGAGCGCTCGGTGGTGACCGTCGGCAACTTCGACGGCGTCCATCGCGGTCATCAGCAGCTCTTCGCGCGGGTTCGCGACGAGGCCGCACGCTTCCGCGCACCGGCCGTCGTGTACACGTTCGATCCCCACCCGCAGCAGGTGCTGCGCCCCGACAAGGCGCCCGAGATCCTGACGGCGCTACCCAAGCGCGTCCGGCTCATCCGCGAGTGCGGCATGGACGTGCTGGTCTGCGAGCACTTCACGCGTGAGTTCGCCGCGCAGGAGCCCGAGTCGTTCATCCGCGGCGTGCTGCTCGAGCAGCTCGGCGCGTGCAAGGTGGTCATCGGCTACGACTTCTGCTTCGGTCGCGCCTGCCGCGGCACGCCCCAGTACATGCAGGACGAAGCACCACGCTACGGGCTCGAGGCGGAGGTCTTCCCCGCCTTCCAATGGAAAGGCGACGTGATCAGCAGCACCCGCATCCGTCGCCTGCTCAAGGACGGTGACGTGCGGCTCGCGGGCGAGCTTCTGGGCCGCTATTACCTGGCACAGGGGCACGTCGTCTCTGGCAACAAGCGCGGCCGCGTGCTCGGCTTCCCCACAGCCAACCTCGCTCCGCCCGACGAGCTCCTGCCCAAGGCGGGTGTGTACGCGGTGTGGGTGGAGACGGGCACCGAGGTGATCGCAGGCGTCGCCAACGTCGGCGTGGCGCCCACGTTCGGCGGCGAGACGCTCTCCGTCGAAGCCCACCTCCTCGACTTCGAGGGCGACCTCTACGGCCAGGCGATCGGCGTGCGATTCGTCGATCGCATTCGCGACGAGCGCAAGTTCGGCGGCGTCGCCGAGCTCACCGATCAGATCCGTCAGGATGTGGCCCAGGCTCGCACCGTGCTCGCGAGCGCCGGCCTCACGCCCACCTTCGAAGCCGCCGCAGCGGCAGCGCGCACGCCCGCGGCGCTAGCCCTGAAATGAGCGCATGAGAATACGGGCCTATTTTGCAAGGGTTGTGAGAGACCCGCGCCAGCGGCGCGTCGTGAGCGAAGCGAGGCGACTCGGGGGTGGGGCCCCGAAAAAGTCACGCCTTTTTCGGGGCGGGGGGCTTGAAAAGCCCCCCGAGGAAACAGAGGACCCGCGATGAGCGACAACCGGTGGCTGCGCGTGGGCGTCCCGCTCGTGGTGGCCGTGCTCGCCGGCTGGTGGATGATCTCGGGCAGCCGCAGCTCGGAGGAGGACGCCATCCGCGCGCGCCTTCTCGCAGGCAAAGCAGCGTGGGAGGCCAAGGACATCGACCAGTTCATGCGCTTCTTCACCTTCGACTACCAGGACCGTTCCGGCATGCTCAACTACGGAACGCTCCTCGAGATCCATCGCAGCCGCATCTTCTCCGAGCGCTGCACGCTGGCCGCCGACATCGACCTCGAGCACCTGCGCGTGAAGGTGGCCGGGGACAAGGCCACGGTGAGCTTCGACGCCACCGGCAGCCGCGACTGTGGCAACGGGCCGGCTTATTTCGTCGGTCAGCCCGGTCGCCGCACACCGATCACGCTGGAGCTGGTGAAGAGCGGCACCGTCAGCAAGGAGTGGAAGGTCGCGGCGAGCTCGGGCGCTGCCAACGCGGACAGTCTGTGACGCGAGCGGCGCACGTCGTCCCATGAACGAGGCGCAAGCAGACCACCTGCTGGCGAAGATGCGCGACGGTGACGTGCGCGCCCTCGCCAAGTTGCTGTCGTGGGTGGAAACGCTCACTCCCGAGCGCGTGCGCTTCCTGGCGCGGCTTCACGCGTCCACTGGCCGCGCCGCCACCGTCGGTTTCACCGGCCCGCCTGGCGCGGGCAAATCGACCCTCGTGGACCGGCTCACCTCGGCGTTGCGCCAGCGGGACGAGACGGTCGGCATCCTCGCCGTCGATCCGTCGAGCCCGTTCAGCGAAGGCGCCATCCTCGCCGATCGCATCCGCATGCAGCGCCATTCCGAGGATCGCGGAGTCTTCATTCGCAGCGTCGGCACCCGCGGCAGCCGCGGTGGATTGATGCGCTCGGCACGCGCCCTCGTGGAGGTGCTCGACGCCTTCGGCAAACACTGGGTGCTGATCGAGACCGTCGGCGTCGGTCAGACCGAGCTCGACGTGGTGCGCATCGCGCAGACCACCGTGGTGGTGCTGGTTCCGGAAGCCGGCGACATCATCCAGGCGATGAAAGCGGGGCTGATGGAGGTCGCCGACGTGTTCGTCGTCAACAAGGGCGACCGCCCCGGCGCCGCGCAGCGAGCGGCGGAGCTCTCGGCGGCGGTCGCGCTCAACCAGCGCGCCGACGGCTGGACGGTACCGGTGCTCGTGACCCGCGCGCAGGAGAACGGCGGGATCGTCGAGCTCGAGCAGGCCATCGATCGGCATCGCACCTGGCGGGCGAGCCACGCTGCTCCCCACGCGGCGCTCCACCGCCGCAACGAGCTTCTCGATCTGATCGCCGACCAGGTGCGCCAGCGCGCCGAAGCGCAGCTCGCGAGCCCCGCGTTCCAAGCGCTCGCCGCACGCGTCGAGCGCGGCGACGAGAGCCCTTACGCGCTGGTGCTCGAGGCGCTGGCCAGCGGCCTCGTCGCAGATCCGTCGCCCGCCAAGCCCACCACGGCGAGCTGACGTCCCGTCGCGGCACCCTCGCGACGAAACGAGAAGAAACGCTCGGCGTCGCAGCGCGTGCAGCCCGGCACCTGCTCGATTGCGTCGCGATCGAGGCCTGCCGCGACGAGCGCCAGCGTGCACGCGCAGGCGAGGTCCACGTGCGGCTTGCGCCCCGGCGCTCGCACGACCCAGCGTTCGGGCTCGGGAATGTTCGCAGCCAATCCGTCCACGACCTCCTCGCCCACCTCGAAGCAGCACGGTCCGATCGAGGGACCGAGCGCCGCGCGCAGCTCGCTGGGGCGCACGCCGTGGCGCTCGCCCATGCGCTCCACGGTGAGCGCGGGTAGCCCGAGCGCGGCGCTGCGCCAGCCCGCGTGCACCCCGGCCACAGCGCGCCCGGCGACGTCGGCGAGCAGGATCGGCAAACAGTCGGCGGTGCCGATGGCGATCGCGACACCGCTGCGCCCCGTGACGACGGCGTCGAAGCCGTGGGGCGGCTCGGTCGGCGGTGTATCGCCGGCGCCGACCTCGAAGATCCGATCTTCGTGCGTTTGACCGAGCGTCACCAACGGCGCGCCGTCGAGCCCCACCGCCACGAGGAGACGTTCGCGCCGCTCGGCGGAGCCGGCACGATCCTCGGGTCGCAGCCGCAGGTCGAAGTCCGTGCCAGGCGCGCTCTCGTCGGCGATGCGCGTGGTGAAACCGTGGCGCACGCCACCGAGCGCCGTGAGATTGCCTGCGCGAAGGACGAGCGGTGACGACATGCGCGCCAGGATGGTGGGGGCCGACTCGACTGGCCAGTCCGTCGATGTCGCGAGCGGGCTCGTGTCGATTCGCCGCCTGTGCCTTCCGGCCCTAGGCCGTGTGGCCGGCGCGGCCGCGCTGATTGGCGCGACGCAGCTCGTCGACCATCGCCGTCAGATCCGGGGGCCACGGCGCCTCGAAGCGCATCCCGCGCTCGTCGTCGGGGTGGCGAAAGGCGAGCGCGGCTGCGTGCAACATCGGGCGTGTGGCCGCGGCGAGAATGCGACGCGCCACCGGATCGACCACGCCCCGCACGCGCGCGCTGAATCCGTAGGTCGCGTCGCCGACGATGGGATGCCCGGCTTCGCTCAAATGCGCGCGGATCTGATGCGTGCGTCCGGTTTCGAGCCGCACCTCGAGCAGCGCGGCCGGCCCCAGGTCTTCGACCCGTCGCCAGCGAGTGCGCGCCGCGCGCCCCCGGCGCGCGCTGCTCGACATGCGCTTGCGATCGGTCGGGTGACGGCCGATGGGCGCATCGATCAATCCCTCGACGGCACCCGGCCTGCCGAGCACCAGCGCCACATACACCTTCTCGACCTCGCGATCGTGGAACTGGCGGCGCAACCGCTCGTGGGCGAGATCGGTCTTCGCGACCACCATGAGCCCGGTGGTGTCCTTGTCGAGTCGGTGCACGATGCCAGGCCGTTCGACTCCCCCCACACCCGAGATTCCCGCGAGCCGCGCCAGCAACACGTGCACCAGCGTCGGCCCACTCCAGCCGGGCGCCGGGTGCACCGCGAGTCCCGCAGGCTTCACGATCACCGCCAGCGCCGCGTCTTCGTAGATCACGTCGAGGGGCGCATCGACGGGCACGAGCACGCTCGGCTGCGCCTCCGCCACCTCGACGTCGACCACGTCGCCGACTCGCAGCGCGAGCCCAGCCTTGAGCTCGCGGCCCTCCACGTGCACGCGGCCGGCAGCGATCCAGTGGCGAAGCTGCGAACGCGTGACGCCGCCGAAGCGCGCGGTGAGGAAGACGTCGAGCCGCGTGCCCTCGTCGCCGGCTTCCACCACGAACTGCCGCGCGTCGCTCACCGAAGGAACCCCATTCCCACCGACGCCCGAGCGCGCGACGCGTCGTCTCGGCCTCGCGCGACGGCGCGACGATAGCCGAGCGGCGCGCAGCCGGTCAAAGCGGCGAGGACCTCGCGCGCGCTTGCGCGAGCCCCGAAACACCGCGGGAATCGCGAGGAATTGCCGGCACCTTCGGTTGACACGTTCCCGCGTGCCCGGCTACTTTTCGCGCCCCATCGCCGATCCAACTGCAAGACGTTCGACTCGCAACGCAGCGTTCCTCACCCTTCGCCAACCGTCCTTCGCTCGACCACACGGCGCTCGGCGCGACCCGTGACCGGACGCGCCCGATCCTCGGATCTCAGGTCCCACACCACGAGAGCTCGGCGGAAACCCATTCGTCCATCAGCCCACACAACGCACGGTACCGGTTTCGGCGCCGCCCATTCGAAGTGACGAATCACGCGACCTCCCGTCGCCGTTGATTCGTGACTGCCTCCATCCGAACCCACCTTCCTCCTTTCCAGCGCGACGCGACGTCCGCCCGGACGATCGCCTCACCGAGGGCGCAATGCACCTCAACCTCAAGGATCTGAAAGAACGCCCGATTCACGACCTGGCGACGCTCGCCACCGAGCTCGAGGTCGAGAACGCAGGCGGGCTGCGCAAGCAGGATCTGATCTTCGCGCTGCTCCAGGCGCAAGCCCAACGCAGCGGCCACATCTACGCCGAAGGGGTGCTCGAGACCCTGCCCGATGGTTACGGCTTCCTGCGCAGCCCCGACTACAGCTATCTGCCTGGCCCCGACGACATCTACGTTTCCCCCTCGCAGATCCGGCGCTTCAATCTCTCGACCGGTGACACCATCACCGGTCAGATCCGCCCTCCCAAGGACGGCGAGCGTTATTTCGCGCTGCTCAAGGTCGACTCGATCAACCACGAGGACCCCGAAGAGGCTCGCGAGAAGATCATCTTCGAGAACCTGATCCCGCTCCATCCCACGGAGCGCCTCAAGCTCGAGCACACCGCCACCGACTACTCGACGCGCATCCTCGACCTGGTGACGCCGATCGGCAAAGGGCAACGCGCGCTCATCGTGTCGCCGCCTCGCGCCGGCAAGACGATGCTCATGCAATCGATGGCCCACGCCATCGCTGCCAATCACCCCGAGGTCGAGCTCAAGGTGTTGCTCATCGACGAGCGCCCCGAAGAAGTCACCGACATGAAGCGCTCGGTGAAGGGCGAGGTGATCGGTTCCACCTTCGACGAGCCCGCCACCCGCCACGTGCAGGTGGCGGACATGGTGATCGAGAAGGCCAAGCGACTGGTCGAGCACGGCAAGGACGTGGTCATCTTGCTCGACTCGATCACGCGGCTGGCGCGCGCGCACAACACCGTGTGCCCGCCGAGCGGCAAGATCCTCTCGGGTGGCGTCGACGCCAACGCGCTGCACCGGCCGAAACGATTCTTCGGCGCGGCGCGCAAGGTGGAAGCTGGCGGCAGCCTCACGATCATCGCCACCGCCCTCATCGACACCGGCAGCCGCATGGACGAGGTGATCTTCGAGGAGTTCAAGGGCACCGGCAACGCGGAGATCTGTTTGGAGCGCCGCCTCGCCGACAAGCGCATCTTCCCCGCCCTCGACATCAACAAATCGGGAACGCGCAAGGAAGAGCTCTTGATCGACAAGAACGCGCTGCCGCGCATCTGGCTCCTGCGCAAGGTGCTGCAGCCGATGAGCACGGTCGAATCGATGACGTTCCTTCTCGACAAGCTCAAGAAGACCAAGTCCAACAAGGAATTCCTGGACTCGATGAACCAGTGAGTGAGCGGGCGTATGCCCGCCGTGCACCGGATCGCGAGGGCATGTCGGTTATTCACGCATGAAGTCGATCGATCCAGGATTTCCCCAGAGAAACGCAGCGACGGCGAAAGTGGAGCGAACGAGATGTGCCCATCTCGAGGAGAACCCAGCATGAAGACGACCTGGCGCCGAAGCCTCGGCACCTTGGCCCTCATCCTCGTCGCTGCCGGTTGCGGCGGCGATGGTGGCGGCCAAAAGCGAACCCCCGCCTCGGTGACGGTCACGATGTCGGCGACCGCCCTCGAGTACGGCGGTGTCACCGCACGGGCTACCGCCGTGGTCCGCGATGCGGAGGGCACGACGCTCTCCGCGCCCGTCACCTGGCAGAGCTCGGACTCGAACGTCGCGAGCGTCGCCGCCGACGGCACCGTGACCTCCGCGGCCATCGGCACCGCGCTGATCAGCGCCACGGCCGCTGCCGACGTGAGCGGCTCGGTCACGGTGCAGGTGATGAAGCAGCCCAATCCCGCGTGCGTCGTTCCCGACGCTCCCGCATCCCCGGGCCCGGTCGCGGGCCCACCGTCCTTCGGCGTCCTCGCCGACGGCTTCGACGGCATCCCGCCGATCCCTCACGACACACGATTCCTCGTCGCCGCCGACCTCGATGGCAACGGCACCCGTGACCTGCTGCACCTCAACTCGAACGCAGGTGGCGGTGAGGCGGCCGGCACCGTGTTCGTGTACAGAAACGACGGCACCGGGCATTTCCAGGACGCCACGGCTTCGGTGCTCCCCGACGGCGCGACGCGGATCGATCAGCCGTCGAGCGCCGAAGTCGCGGACCTCGACGGCGACGACCGCGCAGACATCTTCGTCGCGCAGCAGGGCCACGCCGACCAGGGGGCCGCGAGCCTGCTCTTCTCCTCCGAGCCGAACGCCAAGCTCGTCGAGACGGGGGGAGTGGCGCTGGACCCCAATGCGGCCACTTCGGTCACCAAGGCCACCGCCAGCGGCGACCTCGACTGCGACGGCGACGTGGATCTCTTCCAATCCGCGATCGGCCCGACGGCCGTCTCCACCCTCTACGTCAACGACGGAAGCGGCGCCTTCCGAGGTGATCCGCTGCGCCTGCCGAGCGCCCTCACGTCGGGCAACGTGAGCTTCACCGCCGCCGCGGCGTGCGACGTCGATCGCGACGGCGACGTCGATCTGATCGGTGGCGGCTGGAACGGCTCCGCCCTCGCCCGCGACGCGCTCCTGCTCAACGACGGCTTCGGCAACTTCCGGCTCGCCCCCGACGGTGCGCTTCCGCCCTGGGCATTCTCGGCGGCGACCAACGTCACGGTCGCGGTGCGCTGCGCCGATCTCGATCAGGACGGCTTCCCCGACCTGGTGGTGTCGCGGACGGACGCGTTCACGCGCGGCGCGGTGACGCTGCTGCGCAACCAGCAGGATCGCAGCTTTGCGACGATCCCCGCGGAAGGTCTCGAGTGGCCGAGCGGTTGGGCCTCGAGTGTCTGGGCTGCGGATTTCAACGCGGACGGCTGGCCGGACCTGAGCGTGAGCGGCGTCGGCGGCGACCACCGCGGTCGCGTGCTGGCCAACGACGGCGACCTCACGTTCACGGCGGTGACCCCACCCCGTGACGACCAGCCGCTGACGCCGATCGACGCCAACGGCGACGGCCGCGCCGATCTCGTGGCGCCGGAGACCGCAGGCTCACCCACGCTGATGGTGAACGGTCTCGACGAGGAGCCGCCGCCCCCCGCGCACTACTTCCGCACCGACGCGCCTGGCGATCGGCTCGAGATCCCGCTCGGCGCCGAGTCGGCGGCGCGCGGCCACTTCCACTTCGAGGCGCGGGGCTTCGTCGACGACTTCAAGCCTCGTTACTCGCCCGGCACGCTGCTGATCTATTTCTGGCTCTATTCGGGGAACAATTTCTACTACAAGGGCGCCGGCGAAGGATTCCTGTACATCCCCTCGCAGTACGCGATGACCAACTACACCTGCAACTACGGCAAGGTTCGCGGGCGCAGCAACACGCCAGGTGAGTGGCCGATCGAGGCCTGCTACCAATACGACGCGTGGCAGTCGCAGAAGTGGTACGTCTTCGACATCTACTGGGACGGCCAGAGCATCTCGATCTACATCGACGGCGAGCACAAGAACACGGGTTTTTACGGCTCGAACTCGCTGCCGCTCATCGCCGGATTCGGCTTCCCGCCTGCCGACGTGGAAGAGGAAGGCATCCTGGGCATGGAGTTCCAAAACTGGAGCTTCACCGCCGAATGAACGCGTAGTAGAAGCATCGCAAGTCCCGCGAGGCGCGCGACCGATCTCGGTGGCGCGCCTCGCGTGTTTCGGCCACCAGCGATTGCCGATGTACCCACCCACCGACCCGCACACCTCGCGCCGCGAGCCGATCGCGGCAGCGGCCAGCGTGGTCGCCGGCCGCGACGCCTACCTGGCCGAAAACGGCTTCACCGTCGAAGCGTACGACGCGCCCTGGACCGAGGCGTCGCTCCTCGGCCTCCCGATTCGCGTACCGAATCCTCCCCGTCATCGCTGGGCGATCATGCGCCACGACCTGCACCACGTGGCCACCGGCTACGGCACCGACTTGGTGGGCGAAGCCGAGGTGTCGGCGTGGGAGCTCGCCAGCGGCGGCTACGGGCTGCTCGATCTCTACACCCGCGGCATCGTGACGCAGATCATCGCCGTGGGCCTGCTCTTCGCGCCGCGTCGCACGCTCGCCGCGTGGCGTGCGGCTGCCCCCGGCGCCCGCTCGCTCTTCCACGACGTCCGCTCGTACGAGGACACCGTGGCCGGCACCGTCTGTGAGCTGCGCGCACGCCTCGGCGTTCCTGAACGCGGCCTCGCGCGGCGGCCCCGCGAGCTCCATTCGCGCGCGCCGCGTTCGTGACGACGGCGCGCGCTCACCCGCTACCACGCATCGCGAGGAATCACAGCAGACGGATGCGCTCGTGCACCGCGCGAGCGGCGAAGCGCGCGTTGCCGATCAGGTAGCGCCGCCACAGGCGCTCGGGCTCGAGCGCCATGCGGTGCGCCCACTCGACGCCGAGACGCATCATCCAGCGCGGCGCGCGCCGTTTGCGTCCCGAGTAGAAGTCGAAGACGCCACCCACGGCCCACACGAGCGGAGCGCCCAGCTCGGCTGCGTGGGCGAGGATCCAGCGCTCCTGGCGCGGGCTTCCGAGCCCCACCAGGCACGCATCCACCGCGAGCGAACGCACCGATTCGATGGTGGCTCGCTCCGCTTCCGCCGACGCGAAGTAGCCGTCGTGGGTCCCGACGACGTTCACGCCCGGTGCGAGCACGCGCAGCTCCTCGGCGGCCTCCGCCGCTACGCCGGGCTCGCCCCCGAGGAGAAAGAGCCGGAGTCCGAGCGGTGCCGCCGCGCGGCAGAAATCAGGCAGGAAATCGCTCGCCGTGACGCGCTCGGGGAGCCCGTGGCCGAGGATGCGCGCCGCCCACACCAAGCCGATTCCATCGGGATAGAGCAGATCGAAGCGCCGCAACTCGTCCGCGAACCCACGTTCCTCGCACGATTGATTCACGGTGTGCGGATTCAGGTAGGTGGCCAGGAATGGCGCGCCCGCGCCGCGACCGAGCTCGGCACCCGCCGCACGCAGCAACAGCGCCACGGTGGCCGCGGTATCGAGGCGAGATACCGGCAGACCGAAGAGACTGACTGCGGGCACGAGCGCATCCGATCGCGCGGGCGCCACGGCACGACGCCGCTCGGCAGCGGCGGGAGGCGCGCTCACACGGCGGCGGGCTCGGCGGCGCTGCCGCGCGCACGTCCGAGGAAATCGCGGATGTGGCCGGCCATCGCCCAGGCCCCGCGCGCCAGGTACGACACGTCTTCGGTGCTCCGGATGCCGAGAAATCGCCGCGCCACGTGCTCGGGGCGAAACGACAGTCGGTAAAAACGCCGGCACCAATCGAGAATCTCTTCTGCAGAAAGGCCATCGGTGCGCAGGATCGGCTCGCGCATGCCGAAGTGGTCGTAGTCCTGGGGATCACAGAGCAGCCAACCCTGCTCGACCGCCTGCTTGTAGAGCGGCGTACCCGGATAGGGGATCAACACGGTGGATTGGAGCATCTCGATCGCGCCTTCCCCGTAGAGCTCCTCGACGACCCCGAAGGTGCTCGCGAGGTCTTCGCGCGTCTCCCACGGGTAGCCCACCATGATCGTGAGGTGGATCTCGAGGCCGTGCTTCTTCGCGGCCCGGCAGCCGGCGCGCACCTGCTCGGGCGTGGTCCCTTTGCGCAGACGACGCAGCGTCTCGGCGCTCGTCGATTCGAGGCCGAGCTTGAGCTTGCGAAAGCCCGCGCGCGCCATCTTCTCGGCGGTCGCGTCGGTGAGCGCGTCGAAGCGCATGTTGCACGAGAAGAGCAGCCGATCGGCGAGACCCCGCTCCACCATGCCGGCGCTGAACTCATCGAGCCAGCGGCCGATCGGCAGCGTGCCGGTGTCGTCGAAGATCTCGCGCGCGCCGTGCTCGGCGATCAGGTATTCGAGCTCGTCGAGGACGTTCGCTGGCGAGCGAGCGCTGAACGAATCCGCCGGATAGAGCGTGGTCCACGAGCAGAAGGTGCACACGCCCCAATGGCAGTCGCGTCCCGCCATCACCCGGAAGAAGGGCTTGCGCTTCCACCACTTCTCCGAATAACGAAACCCTTCCGTGAGCCGCCGATCGATGAACGGCAGCTCGTCGAGGTTCACCGGCACGATCGCCACCGGGGTGTGGACGATGGCGTCGCCGTCGCGCCCGTAGACGTTGGTGGGTAGCTCCGTGCCCTTCTCGATCGCCCGCATCAAGTCGCGCAGCGTGAGGTCGTAGTTCCCGCCCACGATCGCGAAGTCGATCGGTGACTCGCGGAAGCTCTCCTCGGGGAGCGCGGTGATGTGATCGCCCAACAGCACGAAGCGCGTCGTGGGCATGCGCCGCTTGGCCTCACGGATCCACGCCCAATGCCGCTTCACCACCGGCGTCTTGGTCTCGCACACCACCCACTCGGGCGCCTCCCGTTCGAGGCGCGCCCAGTGCTCGGCGGCGCTCAGTCCCTGCGCCACCGAATCGTCCCACAGCACGTCGTGACCGTCGTGGGCGAGCAACGTCGCCGCCTGCGCGGGCACGATCGGGAACAGGTACGAGGGATGTGTGAACCACTGGAACTGACGGTTCTGGGTGAGCATCGGCACGCCCGGGCCACCGAGCGGCGGATAGGTGATCGCGATCTTCATCGGCTGTGGGGTTCCTGCATCGATTGCGCGGCGAGCGCCATTCGGAGATCGCCGGGCGTCAGCTTACGAGCGCGACGCGGCGAGGTGCCAACTCCTCGTACGCAGCGAGCGTCTCGTGGGCCGTCGCTTCCCAGCGAAAACGCCGTGCTCGCGCGCGCCCCTTCTCGACGAGTGCTGCGCGCGCAGTCGGATCGGCGAGCAGGCCGAGAATGGCACAGCCCGCCTGGGTCGGCGACTCGACCGAAAGCGGCAGGTAGGCGTCGCCGAGCACCTCGGGGAGGGCGCCCGCCGGGGCAGCAGCGGCGGGACAGCCACACGCCATCGCCTCGAGCGGCGTGAACCCGAAGCCCTCGTGTAGGGCCATCGTCACGTAGAGGCTCGCGCTCCGATAGAGCGCACGCAACGCCGCATCGCCTACGTTCTCGAGGAATCGTACGTGCTCGGCGACCCCGAGCCGCATCGCGTGCTCGTGAACGCGGGGGAAGAAACGGTCGCGAACGCCTGCCACCACGAGTAGCGGCACGGCGCTCGGCATCGACTCGCGCAGTACCGCGTGGAAGACGTCGAGCAGACCCTCGACGTTCTTCTGCGGGCGGGTGTTGCCTACGTGCAGCAGGTACGGGCGGCCGGGTTCGAGCCTCAGGCTCTCGAGCAAGCGCGCGTCGCGCGCTGGATCGCCGGCTTCGAAGAACTCCGCACCCAACCCTTCGTAGACAACACGGAATCGCTCGCGTGGAACGCGATAAGTCGTCATCACGTCGTCGCGTGTCCAGGTCGAGCCCGCGAGGATTCGATCCGCGGCCCCGAACGACCAGCGATAAGCGAGCGCGTAGAAGAGTCGTGACGCCAGCGCCACCACCGGGCCGCGCCCACCGTGGAAGCCGCGCACGCGCAGCGCCTGGAGATCGTGCGCCGTGACCAGCGTGCGTGGGGACGAAACGAGCGGCACCACGGGAAAGAAGGCGTGGAACAGGTCGAGCTGCTCGGTGCGCAGCCATCGCCCGAAGCGTACGACCGTCGCCAGCGACACCGGCAGAAACGGCACCGGCACCTCGCGCACGCCTGTTCCCGGATCCGCGATCAAGGGCTCCGGCAGATCGGCGCGGCGGAACACCACCAGCTCGTGACCTCGATCGATCGCCAAAGGCACCAGATGCCGCACCAGCTCCGCGCTGTAGCGGCCGATGCCGTGGACGTGGCTCGGGTACACGTAACGGGCATCGAGACCGATACGCATGCGAAACCTCGTCAGCGCGCGCTGCCGCCGCTCGCGACGTCGGCGTAGAGCTCGGCGGTCCGGGTCGCGATCTCTTCCCACGAGGGTCTGGCCGCGAGCACGAGCGCCGCTCGCCCCAAACGCTGGCGCAACCCCCGGTCGTCGCGCAATCGCATCACCGCTGCGGCGAGCGCGGCCGCATCGCCGGGGCTCACCAGAATCGCCGGGCACTCCTCCGCGGACCAATCCGCGGGCAGGTGCTCGCCGAGAGTGGTCACGAGCGGCAATCCGTGGGCCATCGCCGCCAGCAGCGAGCCGCGACGCGCCGATGCGCCGCCGGCGAAGGGGAAGACCGCGGCGTCGGCCGACGCGAGCAAGGCACTCAGATCGGGCGCCGCGAGATGACCCAGGCGGCGCAGCGTCCCCTCGTCCTCGGCGGCTGCGAGCGCCACGAGATCGCCGCGCCGTCGTGAACCGTGAACGCTCGGCGGCGGCTCGCCGATCACCACCAGCTCCACGCCGTCGTTCGCCAGCCAGCGGCTCGCACGCGCCAGCACCTCGAGCCCACGGTCTTCGGCGAGCAGGCCGAAATGCACGACCAGGAACGATTCCGGCGACAGGCCACGCCGTCGCCGAACAGCCGCCACGTTCACGGTTCTCGTCGACGGGAGGATGTTGGCGGCGATCGGGATCACCGTGTGCCGGGTGCGTGTGAGCCCGGGCCAGGCGAGCGCCGCGTCCCGATCACGCTCGCTGGTGAACGCCACGCCGTCGCTGCCGATCAGGTTGATCCAAGCCCGCGCGCGGAACCTCGGGCTGCGCTCCGAGAACTCGTGAAGTGTCGTCACCACGGCAGGGCGCCCACCCCGCCGCGGGCGAGCACTGCGGGCCACCCACGGGATCGCGTTGGCGAGGCCGCCACGGTCCTGCACCCCCAAGCGCGACGGATACATGACGTGGACGACGTCGGGTGCGAGTCGAAGGAGCGCGTCGCGCAACCGCTCGATCTCGTCCAGGCGCCAGCCCTCCATGAGCCGATGCACTTCGACTCCTTCGACGGCCGTCGCCGGACCAGGGCCGGTCGAGGTGAGCACGTCGACGCGCTCGAAGTCGCGAAGCCGTACCAGCTCGCGGGCGAGCCGCGCGGTGTAGTCCCCCACGCCGCAAACCTGATCGGGAAAGGTGCCGCTCAAGAGCAGGAGACGCATGTGAGAAAGCGAACGCGCGGGACGCTCAACGGGTCTGGATACGCTCGAACGCCGCACGATACACCGCCGCAGTCGCTGCGGCGGCAGACGCCCAGGTCATCGTCCGCGTGCAGTCGAGGCCACGCGCCACCCGCGCCGTGATCTCGGCGCCGCCGCGCAGGGTGTCTTCGATGGCGCGGGCCACGGTGCGCGGCGACGCTCCCAACGGCACGAGCTGCGCGAAGGGACGTGCCAGCTCGAGTAACGGCGGAATCGAGGAGGCGATCACGGGCACACCGCACGCCGCCGCCTCGAACGCGGGAATGCCGAAGCCCTCGTAGCGTGACAAGAACACGAACGCGCCCGCGCCGCGATAGAGGGCGGGTAGCTCGGCGCTCGCGACGCCTCCCACGAGCATCACTCGGCCTGCGCGCGCGCGAATCTCCTTCCGCAACGCTGCGTCCGTACCGCCGTCCGGCCCAACCAACACCAGCGGCAACGAGTGCTCGCGCGTGCGTTCGAGGGCCGCGTGCGCCGCGAGCAGCTCGGCGATTCCCTTGCGCGCCTCGATCGCGCCCACGAAAAGCACGTAGCACGGCGGCAAGCCAAGGCGCTGGCGGACCTCGACATCGTCTGGTGAGGGTGTCGGCTGAAACACCGCGTCGACGCCGTGCGGGACGACGTGAACCTTCCCGCGGACCTCGGGAAACGCACGCATCAGCGCATCGCGGGTGAAGCCACTCGGCGTCACGATCGCGCTCGCGCAGCCGAGCGACGCCGCGAACCAGCGCTCGAGAAAGTCACGCAGCTCCGCGCGAACCCAGCGGGGCTCCTCGCGCCACGCGAGATCGTGGACGGTGAGCACCACCGCCGCTTCGCGCGCACGGGGCGCAAGCAGATCGGTGGCGTGAAAGACGTCGACGGGCCCCACCAGATCCTCGATCCCGCCCACGCCGCGATCGAGCCACGAGCGGTTGAGCAAGCGGCGCGGGATGCGGGTGTGAACGCAGCGCAACCCCGCCCGCTCCACTCCTTCGAGGCGCGGCGAGCGAAACGACGGCTGGTTCACCCATGCCACCAACGATCGCGCTCCCAGCGCCTCGCGCGCCGACAATAGCCCGCGCACGTAGCTCGCGATTCCGGTGGCGCCGCGGGCGATGGGCGTCGCGTCGAGGGCGATCCGAAGGCCACTCATGCCGCACGCCCGGGGACTGGCGCGCGGTCGCCGATGCGCAGCGGGGACTGAGCGAGCGCCATCCCGGCGAGGATCATCGCCGGATACGCCACTGGCCGTTCGGTGAGCGCGTGAAGGAAGAACGCCGCCAGCGCCAGCGCCACCCAGCCCGCGGCGACACCTGCAGCACCGGCCTCGCCCGCCGCTGACCGCGCGAGCAACGCGCGCCCGACGCGCATCACCAGCCCCGCCAACAGCACGAGCCCCACGACCCCGAACTCGACACCGAACTGAAGGTAGGAGCTCTCGGTCACGATCCCGTTCGCTCCCAGCATGCGCACCGAGACCTCCCCGGCGCGCCCGGGACCGAGACCGAAGGGGTGATCGGCGAGTGCCTGCGCACCTCGTAGCCAGGCCTCGAAGTGGCGGGGAGTCGAGGTATCCGTCGCTGCACCGGCGAGTGTGTCCCGCGTCCACGACGCAAGCCGCGGCGCGAGCGGCAGCGCGGCCACCACCATCACCAGCGCCGCGATGCCGATCCAGCGCCGCGCGTCGGGATTCCCCCAATGGGCCCGAGCGACCACGACGGCGCCGAGGGCGAGCCCGAGCCACGCACTGCGCGTGAAGGTGGCGAGCACCGCGAGCGCCAGTCCCACCGCCGCCGCCAACGACCGAGCGCGTGCCCACCGATCGCGGGCGAGGAAAGCCTCGTCGAGCGCCAGCAAGCTCGCGAGCGCGAGGAAGAGCCCGGCTGGCAGCGGGTCGAGGAAGACCGAGGTCAGCCGATGATGCTCGTAACCCGGCACCTTGAAATCGCGCGGGCCGGTGTACCCCACCGCCGCGTACCACTCGGGCCCGATCAGCAGCAGTTGCACGAAACCGAACACCACCAGCGCAATCGCCAACGCGATCGTCAGCCGGCGCAACGTGGGAGCGCTGGCGAGACCGCCGCGGCAGGCGGCCCACCCGATGGCGAGCAACGCGAACGGCCCCAGATCCGCCGCCAGACCGCGCAGCGCAAGCCCCAGCCCCACCGAATGGGTGACGACGGCCCGCACGCTCGTCGCCGCGATCCAGGCGAGCATCGCAGCTCCCCAGCGAAGCGGTGCTGCCCACTGCCGCGGGTCACGCCAACCGTCCGCGCGGCCCACGCCGCGCACCACGACCAACACCGTGCGCACGGCGAGCGTCGCGATTCCGAGGTCCTTCCACTGACCGAGCGCTCCGCCGTCGATCAACCAACGGCCTTCGAGCAAGCTCAGCACCAGCGTGTGAAACGGCGCCAGAACGATCAGCCCGCCGAGCGCCACCGCGGGGCGCGCCCACGCGAGCGCGACCCACGCCAGTCCAGCGACGGCGAGCGTCAGCGAGCGCACGCTGGCGGTGGCGAGCAACGGCGCACCCAGCGCAGCCGCGACCGACACGAGGACGAGCGTTGCAGACGCCGTGCGTCGCGCTCCGAAGCTCACCGCTTCGAACGCCAGGATCGCGCCGGCCACGGCAGCGCACGGAATCGGCGGCAGCAACGCGCCCGCGGCGCCCAACACGAGCGCGTAGCCGAGCACGCGCGCCACCGTCGCGGGCGGTGGCCGACGGCGGGAACGGGATTCGACGGAGGCAGCGGCGAGCGACATGGTGACTTCACTCAACGCGACGATTGAACCATTGGCGATCGCTTCGTCCAATCGACGCCGCCACGCGCTTCGGACAGCCTTGAGCGCAAAGCGAGGAACAGCATGCCCATGCCCACCGACCCATTCGCGTGCTCGGCGCTCGAGCAGGCGGCGCTGGTTCGCACGCGTGCCATTTCCGCGGAGGAGCTCGCGCGGGGATACCTGGCGCGCATCGAGCGCCACGACTCGCGCCTCCACGCCTTCGTCGAGCTACATGCCGGGCGTGCCCTCGCTCGTGCGCGCCGCATCGACCGCGGCCTCGCCAGCAATCCGGACGCGCCCACACCCACGTTCCTGGGCGTGCCGTTCGCCATCAAAGACACCGACGCCGTGCGCTTCGCATTCAATCGCGCCGGCTCCCGCGCCTACCGTTACGTCTGGATGCCCTTCGATGCGCCGGCCGTGCGGCTCCTTCGGCGCGCGGGATTCGTGATCCTCGGCAAGACCAGCACCTCCGAGCTGGCGCTCATGCCGGTGGTCGAGCCGGACATCCACCCGCCCACGGCGAACCCGTGGAACCTCGGGCACAGCTCGGGCGGCTCGAGCGGTGGCTCGGCGAGCGCCGTCGCCGCGGGGTTCGTGCC
>CAYUSL010000022.1:26088-29351 GCA_964447125.1 uncultured bacterium
GGACTGCGCATCGGGCTTTGCCTCGAAGCACCGACGGCCAGCGTGGATCCCGAGATCGCAGCCGCCGTCACTGCCATCGCGCGCGTCCTCGAAAGCCTCGGTCACCGGGTCGAGCCACTCGCCAGCCCCGCAGGCTCACTCGAGGAGTTTCTGCCGGTGTACCAGCGCCTCGCCGCCAACCCGCCGGCGCTCAGCGAGCGCGCGTTCCAGCCCGTCACGCGCTGGCTGCGCGAAGCGGGCAAGCGCCTCAGCGCCGCCGATGCCATCGCCGCCAACGAGCGGCTGAGCGCACGGCTCCTCGATTGGTTCGGCGATCTCGATCTCTGCCTTTCGCCGACCGTGGGCCGTCTGCCGCCGCGCTTGGGCGAGTGGTCGCATCTGCCCGCGGAGGCGCAGTTCCGCGCCGCCGCCGAGCTCGGGGCTTTCACGGCGGCGTTCAACATCACGGGGCAGCCTTCGGCGAGCCTTCCCGCTGGCCTGAGCGCCACGGGTTTACCCATCGGCGCGATGCTCACCGGCCGTCGCGGCGCGGATCTCACGTTGCTGCGGTTGTGCCACCAGCTCGAGGAGGAGCTCGCCTGGCATCGGCGTCTTCCGCCGCTCGACGCCGCGTGAGCCGAACGATGCACCTCATCCGGAGGCAGCCGTCCACTCAGCGCGGATTCGCGCGTAGCGCAGACCGTCTCCCACACGGCCATCCTTGACGACGTAACAGCGCATCCGGCCCTCGAGCCGATAGCCGGCCTTCTCGAGCACACGCGCGGAGGCGGGGTTCCATTCGTACACCGTGGCTTCCAGGCGCAACAGGTCGAAGTGCGTGAACGCGTGGTCGGTGGCCGCGCTGAGCGCCGCTGTTGCGATCCCTCGGCCCCAGTAGGGCCGGCCGATCCAGTAGCCGATCTCAGCGCCGACCCGGTGCACGTCGTCCAGTCGATCGAAGCCGACGGCACCAGCAGCCTCGCCTGCCACCTCGATCGCGAATTGCGTCGGCGTACCTGCGAGCGTGGCGCAATGGGCGATCCACGCCTGGGCATGGGCCGCCGTGTACGGATGCGGGAAGCGATCACGCAGGTTGCGCCAGACCTCCACGTCGTTGGCGTGGCGCGCCAAGGCCTCCACGTCTCGCGGTTCCCAGCACCGAAGGACGAGCCCGTCACGTTCGATCCTCACGCAGCGCCCCCGCTCGGCTGCGGCCGATTCTCGTCGAAGAGTTTCACCACCAGCTCCGTGCCAGCGGCGCTCGTGACCCAGCGCTCGCGGCGATCGGAGAGCAACTCGCGCGTCCACGCGAGCGCGCCGCCGTCGCCGATCGCCACCTCGAAGCCATCCGGGCGACGGATGAAGAAACGGATCGTCGCGCCCTCGTAGTAGTGAAAGCCTTCGAGGCGAGCGAGATCGAAGCGCACGTCGAGCGACGGATGGCGCGCGCAGAGCGGTGTCGCGAGCGAATCCACGAGTGCGCGTGCCCAGCCCCGCTCGGTGTCGCCGAGGCCGAGGGCCGTCACCGCCGCCACCGGATCCTCCACGGCGCGCGGCAGCTCGACGCCGCTCGCGGCGATGAGCGACTCGCCGGCCTCCGGCCTGTGCGCACGGGCACCTCGTCCGAGCGCCGCGGCATCGAGGCCGTGAGCCGCGAAACACGCCCGTACCAGGCGCGTGTCCGAGAGAACCACGCGCGTGCCTGCGATCGCGAAGCCTGCTGCGGGCAACGCGGCGAAGATCCGCACCCACACGTCGAGATGCTCGGCGAGCGCTTCCGCATCCACCGCGTCGCCATTGCGGTCGGCGGCGGTGCGCGCGGCCGTGCCCAACGCGAAGAGCCGAAAATGCGGCGAGAAACCCGGCTGATCCACCGGCTGGAGCCGTGCCACCCGCTGGCTCGCGGCGTAGCGCAGCGGCTCCTCGGTGCGAGCGCGACGGCGCACCTCCGCAGCATGAAGCGCCATCGCCGTGGTGGGATCGGCGGCAACCTCCGTGAAACGCAGCGCCCCCAGGACGTTGTTGGGATCGATGCCCACACACGCCGACGTGCCGAGCGGTGCCACCGGCGCCAGGTCGAGCGCCTCGAATGCGCTCGCGCATGCGAAGGCGACCGAGTCGAATGCGTGCATCCGCCTGGCGTCCGCGCTGGATGCCTGAAGCAGCGGCGTGCGTGCCGCGTGGTCGCGGACGTCGGCGAAGCGCCGCGCGCGGGCGCGGTGCCGAAACGCGTGGAGAAGCAGCGTCGTCAGATCCGATCCCGGGAGCGCGTGCGCGAGCAGCTCGTGAAGCGGTCGATCGGCGAAACGCTCGGCAGCTCGCCTCGCCACCCGTGCCGCGAGACCCTCCGTGGCATCACGCGGTTCGCCGTGGGTTGCGCCGGCTGTGACGGCCGCGCGCTCCGGTGCCTCGTCGCGCCTCGTCATGGCGCACTCGAATCGCGCAGCGATGCACGCTCCCGCGTGCCCGGCGCGCTGGCCAAGCCCAGGACACAGGCCGCGATCAGCGCCGCTGCCACTCCCGCCCGCAGCGGCCCCGCGCCCCGCGCGCGCACCCGGACAGGATCCACCAACCCGTCCGTCCAGCGCAGCAGCGCATCGCGCTTGAGGCGAAACGACACCACCGCCATCTCCGCGTCCGCCCGTGCACTCGCATCTCCCGCCTGCTCGGCGGCATCGAAGCGTTCGAGCAACACCGTCTCCAGATTCTCCGCTTGCGCGAGCGCGTCGTCGAGCATCGCGCGCTCTCGCGCCCGCGCGCTCTGAAGCACCTCGTTCACGAGGCGCTCCGCCGCCGCACGCGTCGCGGCGTGCGCCGCGACCACCACCTGATTCCAGTGGCTGCCATTCGCGACCGAAATCTCGAACGAGTCGCGCTCGATTCGTGCCGCGTCGGCTTCCATCTCCGCGCGCACCTTGTCCACGTCGAGCAATGGCACACCGTCGAGAACCGGCACCCGCACCGCCCCCGTCGCCTGCGCCCCCGGCGAGACCACCAGACCCACGAGCCAAGCGCTCGCCGCAGCGACGATGCCCGCAGCGATCGCACCAGCCACCGCGCCCACCAGCGGCGTGCCCCGCCCCGCCATCGCCGTCACGAATCCCCGCATCACAGCCCTCGCAGCGCGCGCGATTCAATCACCCCACGGCGAGCGCGAACAGCCTTCGTGAACCACCGCGCGAATCGATCGGGCGTGGCGGACGTTGTTCCGCCAGCGCCCTGTGACTCGTGAGTCGCTCCAACGCCAACGAAACCGGCGATCGCGCCACACGATCGCCCGACGA
>CAYUSL010000023.1:0-28964 GCA_964447125.1 uncultured bacterium
TCAAGATGCGCGACTCGGGCCTGCAGACGCTGATGATGGGCCGGATCAGCTTCACGGCCGCCGAGGCGCGGGTGCTGCTCTGCCGGAATCCAGGCTGGATCGCGCTGACGATGAAGCTGATGGCGCGCTACTGGCTCGACATGCCGTGGCGCTTCAAGTCGAAGCGTGATCGCCACGTGGCCATGGGCAACGGCCTGATCGCGCCGCTGCGCATGTCGCTCGCCGATCGCAAGATCCCGCTCCACCTCGAGACGCCGTGCAAAGACCTCGTCGTCGAGGACGGCCGCGTGGTGGGCGTGGTCGCCGACAAGGGTGGCCGCACCGTGCGCATCCGCGCCAACAAGGGCGTGATCCTCGGCGCGGGCGGCTTCGAGGGCAGCCAAGCGATGCGTGACAAATACCTGCCGTCTCCGGCCAAGGCGGAGTGGAGCTGCGCCAACCCGGCGAGCACCGGCGACATCCACTTGATCGGCCTCAAGCTCGGCGTGCCGCTCGAGCGCATGGACGACGGCTGGTGGGGACCGGTCACGGTCGTGCCCGGCGAGGAACGAGCACGCATGCTGGTGATCGAGAAGTCGCTGCCAGGCGGCATCCTCGTCAACAAGCAGGGCAAGCGCTTCGTGAACGAAGCGGCACCCTACGTCGACGTGGTGAACGCCATGTACGCCAACAACAGCCCGGAAAACCCGAGCATCCCGTCGTACCTGATCTTCGACGCGCGCTACCGCAAGACCTACCCGGTGGGGCCGTTCCTTCCCGGCGCGCAGCAGCCCGACAGCATGATCCCCAAGGCGCTCAAGGAAGCGAGGTACCTGAAGAAGGCGGACACCCTCGGTGCGCTCGCGGCGCAGATCGGAGTCGACGCCGCAGGGCTCGAGGCAACCATCGCGCGCTTCAACGAGAACGCGAAGAAGGGCATCGATCCCGATTTCGGACGCGGCGAGACGGTCTTCGACAAGTACTACGGCGACCAGGCGTGGGGCCCGAACGAATGCCTGGGGCCGATCGTGGACGCGCCCTTCTACGCGATGGAGGCCTGGCCGGGCGAGCTCGGCACCAAGGGCGGCCTGCGGGCGGACCGCTTCGCGCGGGTGCAGAAAGAAAGCGGTGATGTGATCCCCGGCCTCTACGCGATCGGCAATTGCTCGTCGCCGCTGGCGGGGTGCACCTATCCGGGCGCGGGGGGCACGATCGGCCCGGCCATGACCTTCGGCTACGTCGCCGCGCTGCACGTGACCGGCAAGCTCGCGTGAGTCAGCCGGGACCAGATGGCTGCGGTCGCGCGCGACCGTAGCCATCCAGCGGTCGAAGCTGCCGATGGCCTTTCGTGTCGAGACCGTGCTGCTCGCGCCTGGCGCAGAGCAGTACGCGGGTGGCGCGCTCGGTGGGTTCACCATCGAGTCGATCGCTGCGGACGCGCGTCGCTGCGAGGTGATGGGTTTCGACGGCGTCACCGTGCCCGAGGGCGGCCACGATCCATTCTTGCCGCTGGTGCTCGCCGCCGAGCACACCTCGCGCGTGACCGTCGGCACCAACGTCGCGATCGCTTTCCCGCGTAGCCCGATGGTCACGGCGCAGCTCGCGTGGGACCTGCAGCGGCTTTCCGCCGGGCGCTTCGTGCTCGGACTCGGCACGCAATCACGCGCCCACGTCGAACGGCGCTACGCCGCCGATTGGAAGGATCCCCCAGGGCCGCGATTGCGCGACTACGTGCTGTGCTTGCGGGCGATGTGGGTGAGCTTCCAAACGGGCGGCAAGCCGAGAGCCTTCGCGAGCGAGCACTACCGATTCGACCTCCTGCCGAGCTTTTCGAATCCCGGGCCGATCGAGCATCCCCACATTCCGGTTCATCTCGGGATCGTGAACGCCTTTGGTGCGCGTCTCGCTGGCGAGCTGGCAGACGGTGTGCGGCTCCATCCCATTGCCACGTTTCGCTACGCACACGAGGTGATTCGGCCCGCGATCGCGGAGGGTGCACGGAAGGCGGGCCGCGAGGTGGGGGCGGTGAATCTGGTGGCGGCGCCGTTCCTGGCGACGGCGCGCGACGCCGAAGGCCTTGCGGCGGCGACAGGCGCCGTGAAGCGACAGATCGCGTTTTACGCGATGAACCGTGGCTACCAGGGCGTGCTCGCCCATCACGGCTGGGAAGCGCTCGGCTCCGAGCTGACGCGGCTGGCCGGCGAGGGGCGTGTCGCGGACATCGGTGATGCGATCGACGACGCGATGCTCCGCGAGTGGGCCATCGTCGCGACCTGGGACGAGCTGGCCGAGGCGCTCGCGTCGCGGCTTCGCGGCCTCTTCGATTCGATCTTGCTCGAGCTACCGCGCGACTTGGCTCACGACACCGAGCGAGCCGCTGCGATCGTGAACGCTCTCAAGCACGATCCCACGTGACTCGTCGCTCGATCGTTTGTGCCCGTTCGGGAGCGACGGCTACGCTCGGTCGCTCTCGTTCACGAGGATTGATGCGATGATCGGCAAGCTCCTGCGTGCGGCGTTCGGGAAGCCGGAAGCGCCGGTCGATCGGCGCGCGGAAGTGGAGTCGCTGATCGCACGTCTCGCGCACGATTCACCGGCCGATCGGGTGCAGGCGATCGAGCGGCTGACTGCCATCGACCGCGAGTCCGCGACCCACCATCACGCGATCGTGCGCGCGCTGCTCGATTTCGTGCGCAGTCTGCGCGCAAAAGGTGTCGCGGCGTCCGGCGAACCGGGTCGCGATCTCAAGGCTGCGCTCGGGGCCTTGGCGCGGCGGGCGTGGGTGGAGAGTGAGACCGAACCGCTCGCGCTCGGCGGGCTCGATCTCACGGGACTGAGCATTGCTGGCGCCGACTTCCGCAACGCCGATCTCTCGCAGTCGGCGCTCGCCGGCTGCAACTTCCTCGGCTCGAAGCTCCGCGGCGCGAATCTCGCCGGCGCGGTCCTCGACGATTCGTTACTCATGGCGGTGCATCTCGAGGGCGCGAATCTCGCCGGCGCGAGCTTGCGCAGCACCAATCTCACCGACGCTTTCCTGGACGACGCCAAGCTCGTGGACGCCGATCTCGCCTTCACCATTCTCGTGAAGGCGAACCTGCGCCAGGCCGACCTCGCACAGGCGCGATTCGAGGGCACACAGCTCGGCGGCGCGAATCTGGCGGGCGTTCGCGGCCTCACCCGCGAGCAACTCGCGGCGGCCGAGGTGGACGACCTGACGCTGTTGCCGGAAGAGCTCGCGCCAACGGGCGCCGCACGCTGACTGGCGGCCCACGCCGTCTCAAGCACCGCCGAACTGCGCTGGGTGGCGCGGCAGGCGCTGGCGCGCGAGCTCCCATCCCACCGCGATCGTCCAGGCGATCGTCAGTGCCCACCACGGCATTCCGACCAGCAATCCGAACCCACCGATGACCACCCCCCACTGAAGTCCTCGCACGGCGAGCCGCATGCGGCTTGCCGGCTGTGGGAGCGAGGCGAAGCAGCGCGGGCATTCGGGAAGCCCGACCGTCGCGAGGTAGCCGCAGCTCGGGCATGCGAAGACCGGGCTCGCGAAGTACGGCTCCTCGCGGATCGCGCCGATTCGCCGCGGCTCGATCCGCGCGGGGGAGGATCCCGCCGCGTTCTCGCCGACGGCGGAATCGCCCGGAACCTCGGTACTCGTGCGTTCTGGGTCGAGGGAGCTCATGCGCGTTCGGTCATCGCAGGCGGGTGAGCGTTGCGGGCGCTGCATCGGAGCAGCGAACCCCCGCCGGTCTCGGCGGGGGTTCGTGGCGCTCGTGCGAGCGCGTCGCGGGCGCGAGGGCTCAAGCGCCGGCGAGATCGATCTCCATGAAGCGGCGACGCGGCTTCATGTCGCGACGGCTGATGAAGCGAATGGTGTTGAAGTAGATCGCCTTCACGGTGACCATGAGCCGCGGATAGGCAGCGACCTTCGCGATGAGTCGCATCGCGGGCTCGCAGTAGCCGTGAATGACGGCCTCGAGGAGCGCCGGTGCCCACTTCTTGTCACGATTGCTGATGAAGAACTTCACGACGCTGTTGGGCAGCCGCTGGGAGAAGATCACGAGCCGGTTGAGGTAGGTCTTGTTCACGTGACCGTACTGGACCGAGTAACCGTCCTTGCCGCTGCCCAACAGCCCGTCACGCTCGCCCATGTCGTAGATCGGCGTGTTGGGGAAGAACGTGAGCGAGAAGCACTGCAGCCAGAACGGCCGGCGGATCTTGGTGAGCGTGTCGAGGATCTGCAGCGTGTCCTGATCGTTCGAGTACGGGTCGTCGAGGATGATGTCGTAGCGGCCGGCGACGTTGTGGCGAAACAGAATTTCGCTGGCCTGGATGAATTCCTCGTGGCTCACGCGTCGCTTGTAGATCTCCCAGTTGACGCGATCCGAGCCCTCGATCCCCATCTGGATGTGCTGGAGGCCCGCCGAAGCCAGCGGAGCGATCACTTCCTCGCTCACGTAGTTGGGCGTGCTCTTGCACGCGAACGGAAGATCGATGTTCTGCTTGTAGGCGTCTGCGAACTCCTGGATCCAGTCGTCCTTGGTGCGCACGAGGAAGATGTCGTCCTGGATGTTGAACATGCCCACGAACGGGTAGTTCTTGCGCACCCACTTGAGCTCTTCCATCACGTTCTGGGTGGAACGTGAGCGCAAGATCTTGCCCTTGCCCTGGTAGAGCTTGATGAAGCTCGCGTTGCAGCAGTACGTGCACACCAGCGGGCAACCGCGGGTGATCATGATGTCGTAGATCTGGCCGCGCCGCGGCACCGACTCGGCATAGAGCTCGGGGGTCAGCCGCTGCACGCTGCCCTTCCAGAGCATCCAGCTCTTGTCCCAGTTGAAGCGGGGGAAGGGGTACTGGTCGAGGTCGTCCGCCAGGTTCCGGATCTCGTTCTTCTTGACCGAGCCATCCGGCATGCGGAACCAGAGACTGGGAATGGTGGTGGGGTCTTCGCCGCGGTCGATCCGGCTGGCGTACTCGACCATCGGGTCTTCGCCGTCGCCACGGCACACGATGTCGGCGATCTCGATGCACTCTTCGGGGCTCAAGGTGGGGTGGATTCCGCCCCAGATGATCTTGGCCTCCGGGAGCCGCGCCCGGATCATCTCCGTGAGCTGCTTGGCGCGATGGAAGTGGATCGTCATCAGCGCGAATCCGACCGCCTGTGGGTCGTGGGCCACCACGCGATCGACGATCTGCGTCAGCTCGCTCTGGGTGAGGTCCTCTTCCTTGGGTTGCCAGAACACTTCGACGTCGTGGCCCTTGTCTTCCAGGTAGGTCGCGACGTGCTGCATCCCGAGGGGGTTCACCTCGTGGAGCATCGAGAGCATCGATACACGCATGTTTTCACCTTCGGCCGCGCAACTGGCGGTGGATCGGGGGGAGCTGCATCCCGATTTCGGATGCAGCGTCGCCGGTTTCGCCCAACACGATAAACCGCAACTCGGCCGGAAGGCAAAAGACGAGCGGCCGGCCGCATCGCGGTGCCTGGGCTCGGGTCTCGGGCTCGCCGCGCAGGCGACGTAGAATCGCGCCCATGGACGGCGCGGCCCGAGCGGCGGTGACGAGCGAAGCTGTGGTGTGCCCCCTCGACGACGGCGAGATCGCGCTCTGGATGTGCGATCCGGCTGCCGTCGCGGATCGTGTGCGCGAGCGGTGGCACGGGTCGTGGCTCGACGACGACGAGCGCCGCCGCGCCGACGCCGCTGGGACCGCGGCGCGGCGAGCGGAAATCATCCTCGGACGCGCGCTGTTGCGCGCCTCGCTCGCGGCGCGCGCCGGGCGCCGACCCGAGGATTGGCACTTCGTCACGGCCCGCGAAGGGAGGCCCGAGCTCGAGCCCGAGCTCGCCACCGGAGATGCCTCGGGTGTCACGTTCAGCCTCGCACACACGCGCGGTCTCGCCATCTGCGCGTTGGCGCGGGGGATGACGGTTGGAGCCGACGTCGAACGCGTGGATCGCCGGGTGGATGCGGTGGCCATCGCGGAACGATTCTTCTCGCGCGCGGATGCGCAGGCAGTCGCGAACGCGCCCGATCACGCGCGGCGCAGGGTGTTTCTCGAGCGCTGGACGCTGCGTGAGGCCTACGCGAAGGTACTGGGCACGCCACTGCTCGCACTCGCCCGCGAGAGCGTGTGCTTCGAGCGCGTTGGGATCGGCCCGTGCGCAGAAATTCGGCTCGCCGCCGGCTCGGAGCGTGCCACCGAGTCGTGGCGCTTCTGGATGCTCGCGCCGACTCGCGAGCACGTGGTGGCTGTCGCGGCGCGGACGTTGGGTCGGCTGGCGGAGCCCCGCCTTTCGCTTCGCTACTGGTCGCCGTCAGCCCGCATCGGGTAGGCGTGGCTCGCGCGATCTGCGGGCTCGGCGCCGAATCGAGGCCAGCACCGCCAGTGGCAGGGCACCCAGCACGACGCCCCACGGTTCGTCGGCCGTGCTGGCGACGTGGACCGAGTCGGAACCGATGATGGCTGCTTCTGCGGCACTTCCGCCGCATCCACCGCTGCAGCCCTCGTCCACGATTCCACTGCAGTTGTCGTCGACGCCGTTCTTGCAGACCTCGGCGGCGCCGGGATGGACGGACGCGTTGGTGTCGTTGCAATCCGTGCCGCCGCACGCTGCCGAGGTGTAACCGTCGCCATCCGTATCCGGGCATGCGGGCACGAACGCGCTCTCGATCGCCGTCCAGAGCTCTGCATTCGAGCCTTCGTAACCGAGCGCCCAGATCCCGATACCGCCGAAGCTCTGCGCGCTCACCAGGTCGAACTTGAGTGTCAGCGACGCGTCGTCGTCGTACCAGAGCTGGCGGCTTCCGCCAAAGGAGTAGAGGACGAACGGGGTTTGCGATGCGGCGTCCCAAGCAGCGCCGTTTTGCTGTGCCAGCGTCTTGGCCTGGGCGTAGGTCCGCGAGCTGGCCGAGCCCGTGGCGGTTCCGGGAATCGCGAAGCTGGTGGTGGGCCAGTCGTAGCCGTACCACGGAACGCCGAGGATGAACTTTGCCCGGTTCTCGCTGCCACCCCACGTCACGTAGTCGTTGGCGGTCCACGTCACGTTGTAGGTGCCCCACAGTGACCCACCCGTCAGCGGCGAGACCGGGCCGGGCGCGCCACCCGACCAATGGTAGTCGTAGGCCATGATCATCAGCCCGTCGCCCGCGAGTGCGAGCTGGTCGTAGTCGAAGACACCGTTCCAATCCACCGCTGGCGTGGCGATGAGCACCTGCGAGTCGGGAATGGCGGCGTGAAACGCCGCGGTCATGGCCGTCATCAGCGCAACCAGCCCCGTCTTGTTGACCGAACCAGCGGCGACCCCCTCGAAATCGAGGCAGACGCCGTCGCCGCCAGCGCTCTGGACGACGGCGAGCGCGTTGGCCACCAGGTTGTTGCGGTAGGTGGCGTTGCCGAGAATCGTGGTGATGGCGCTCGAATCGAAGAGCGTGAGCGTGAGCACCACCTTCACGCCCGCAGCATGCGCCGTCGAGATCAAGCTTGCGGTGGACGAACCCCACCCGTGCACGTTCGACAGGCTGCCGTTCTTCGCGACCGGGTCCACCTCGGCGCTGAAGTAGGCGAGGGTGGTGAGCAAATCCCAGCGGATGCTGCCGGCGCTCGACACCCAATAGGGATAGAAGCCCACGACCTCCTTCGCGACCTTGGGCGCGCTCTGCGCAACGGGGCCCGAAGGCTCGTCGCCCCGGAGCGCGGGTGGCTCGTCGCCGTGGGCGGCGAGCTCGCGCTCGTGGATGCTCGTGGGTGGTAGTGCCTGCGCGAACGCCGGGGGCGTTGCCGTGATCGCGGCGAGGGTCAGCAGCGCCGCGAGGATGGTCGCGTGAGATCGATCGAGCGAGGGAACGCGCATCGAAGCCTCCGAGCGCGGCATCGGCGTCCGCGCTCGAATCGTACCTCGGTGGCGGTGCGCGTTGCTCGCGCGAGCTTCAGTCGTGGGTGAGCTTCTTGTAGCGAATGCGGTGCGGCTGGTCCGCCTCGGCCCCCAAGCGCTTGTGGCGATCTTCCTCGTATGCCTGGAAGTTGCCCTCGAACCACACCACGTTCGAGTCGCCCTCGAACGCCAAGATGTGCGTCGCGATGCGATCGAGGAACCAGCGGTCGTGGCTGATGACCACCGCGCAACCCGCGAAGTCGAGGAGCGCATCCTCCAGCGCGCGCAGTGTGTCCACGTCCAAGTCGTTGGTGGGCTCGTCGAGGAGCAGCAGATTGCCGCCGCTCTTCAGGAGCTTGGCCAGGTGGACGCGATTGCGTTCACCACCGGAGAGGTCCTTGACGCGCTTTTGCTGATCCTGCCCCTTGAAGTTGAACCACGAGCAGTAGGCGCGGGAGTTGATCTGCTTCTTGCCGAGCTCGATGAGCTCGTTTTTCTCCGAGATCTCTTCCCACACGCTGCGGTCTGGCTGGAGCGCGTCGCGGCTCTGATCGACGTACGCGATCTTCACCGTCTCGCCCACCTTGAAAGTCCCGGAATCGGGCGTTTCCTGGCCGACGATCATGCGGAAGAGCGTGGTCTTGCCCGCGCCATTCGGTCCGATCACGCCCACGATTCCGCCCTTGGGCAGCGCGAAGCTCAGGTTTTCCATCAGCAGCGTGTCGCCGAATCCCTTCAAGACGTTCTGGGCCTCCACGACCACATCGCCCAGCCGTGGCCCGGGTGGGATGGTGATCTCGGCCACCTCCATGTGCTTCTCGACGGTGGTGTTGAGGAGCTCTTCGTAGCGCTGCAGACGGGCTTTCGACTTGGCCTGGCGAGCGCGCGGCGCCATCCGCACCCACTCGAGCTCGCGCTCCAGCGTGCGCTGGCGGGCCGACTCGGCCTTTTCCTCGTTGGCGAGGCGGTTCTTCTTCTGATCGAGCCACGACGAGTAGTTGCCCTTCCAGGGGATCCCGGCGCCGCGGTCGAGCTCGAGAATCCAGCCTGCGACGTTGTCGAGGAAGTAGCGGTCGTGGGTCACGGCGATCACCGCCCCCGGGAAATTCTGGAGGTAGTGCTCGAGCCACGCCACCGACTCGGCGTCGAGGTGGTTGGTGGGCTCGTCGAGGAGCAAGAGATCCGGCTTCGACAGCAAGAGCCTGCAGAGCGCCACCCGTCGACGCTCGCCGCCCGAGAGCTTGGTCACGTCGGCGTCCGACGGCGGCAAGCGCAACGCGTCCATGGCGATGTCCAAGGTGCGGTCGAGCTCCCAGAGATTGGCGGCGTCGATCTGGTCTTGGAGACGGGCTTGCTCGTCCACCAACGCGGACATCTCCTCGTCCGAGGTGACCTCGCCGAACTTCTCGTTCACCTCGTCGAAACGATTCAGAATGGCGCGCTGTTCGGCGACCGCCTCCTCCACGTTTCCGCGCACGTCCTTGGAAGGATCGAGCGCCGGCTCCTGCGACAGGAAGCCGATCTTGATGCCTTCCGCGGGCCGCGCCTCGCCGACGAAGTCCTTCTCGACGCCCGCCATGATCCGGAGCAGCGTCGACTTGCCGGCGCCGTTGTGGCCGAGGACGCCGATCTTGGCGTCGCCGTAGAACGAGAGCGAGATGTCCTTCAGGATCTCCCGCTTGGGCGGCACGACCTTGCCCAGCCCGCGGGTGGTGAAGATGAATTGCGGCGGCATGTGTGAACGAGCCTCGTCGTGCGAGCGGATCGCCGAGCACGGGAGCGCTCCCGCGCGTCGAGACCGTCGCGAATTGTGGTGAACGGCGGGAGACTAGCAGGGATGAAAGAGCCCGGCATCACGGCGAGGCCGCGAGCGACTCGAACGCGATTCGGTTGCGATACACGCCCGCGGCGTGGCCGACTACATCCCATCCGCGCCCCATCGACGTGGATGCGAGCGCGAACGTGATTACGACAGGTGCATTCGCCGCGTCTCCCACGCGCTCGAGCTCGATGGCGTTCTGCGGGAAACCCCAACCGCCGGTGGGCGAGAGCTCCGTCGAGGCTTGCGCTGCCCAGTCGTGGAGCGTGACGCGGCAGACGGGGAGCTCCGCATCGAAGAGCGTGAGGCTGAGCGGCGACGCGCGATCGAGTGGGCCGCTGGCGAGCACGTGAAACGGCCCCTTCTCGCCGCTGCTCGCTTCGACCACGCGCAGCACGCCGCTGGCGTCGAGGTAGGCGGCGCGCGCCGGTCGGCCGGCCGGATAATCCGAGGGAACGATCTCGATGGACACGTCGGGTGCCGGCGAGAAGCGCGCGGCGAGACTCCGATGACCCGTTATCCAGACGCGCGTGAACGAGCTGAGGTGCGCGTAGACGGGACGCGGTACGTCCGTCGTCGCAGTAATGCGCGTCATCCGGAGCGGTTCACCGTGCACGATTGCCACGTCGGGGTGCGGTGAGTTTCGGGTGGCACGCGCCGGGGCGAGCCAAGGCCATGCGCCATCGACCGAGACTCCGTCGAAGCTCAGGGATGGATCGACGTGGACCACGAGTGGCCCGCAGGGCACCGCGAGCGCGGAGCTAGCCGAATGCGGTGTGGCGGGCTCGCGAGGAGTGGACCCAGTAGAGGACATCGGATGCGTGGACGGCGGTGGCGGCCGTTCGCAAAGGAGAGCTGCCGCACCGATCGTTGCGCCGATCGTGATTGCCACCCACGAGTCGCGCGTCGGTCGTGACGAGCGTTCGATCCGTGGACGGCGTCCAGTCCACATCATCACGATCGCGAGGCCGAGCCCCGCGATCCACAGCCGAGACGCGCTGATTGGGAACGAGGCGCGTGCTGCGATCGATGCGCTGGCCCAGCACGCGGCGAGCCCGATCAGTACCGTCGAGCGGCGGATCGGATCGAACGCAGCGCCGCACACCGCCACGAGAAGCGCACCGGGCAGCACCCGATTCAGCAAGAAGCGGGGGTGCGTCAGCGGGAATCCGCCCGGCATGAGCCAGAGCCACGCGCAGGCGCCGATCCCGTGGAGCGCCAACGTGATCCGTCCGACGCTCGTGCGGAGCTCGCTCGCTCGCGTCACCTCGGCTTCTCGAACGACTCCGTCGCGACCGGGCGAGGAATGGGTGACGCCTGGTAACGGATGCTGACTTCCACGTCATCCGTCCCGTGCCGCTCCAACGGGGTGACTTCCCTCACAGCTCCGCGGTTTCTTCGAGCTCGCGGCCGGAGGTCTCGGGTAAGAGCCACAAGATGAGGCCGAGAGCGAGCAGCGGAAAGACCGCGGTGGCGGCAGCGGCGTGCCCCCAGCCCACGCGGTCGGCGGCTTGCCCGACGGCGAGGGGACCGAGCACGTACCCGATTCGTCCCAGCAGATTGTTGCTCCAGGCGAACGCGTCACCGCGCAGCTCGGTGGGGAAGAGCTCGGACGTGTAGGCGTTGAGCACCGGAAGCACGGCGCTCGCGCCGAAGATCGTCACCACCAGCGCGGCGGTGAGGCTGGTGCGGTCGGGCAGCGTGTAGGTCAGGTACACGCCGATCGACGTCGTCACAAAGATGATCGCGCCGCCACCGCGCCGCCCGAGCACGTCGATCAATTTGCCGGATGCGAACGCGAGGGGCATCGCGGCCACCGCCGCGATGGCGATGCTCGTGCCCACTTGCGCGTCCGTGAGGTTCCGCTCGGCGAGCGCGAACTCTTTCCAGAATGTCACCGCGCTCTGGGTGCACACGTACGTCAGGCCCCAGATCGCCGCGAGCTCGAGGACGCGCCGCCTGTACGGGCCGCGCATGATCTCGAGGAGCGGGCGGCGCTCGGCGGGATGCGACGCGACCGCTTCCGCAAACCGCGTGCTTTCGCGCAGGCTGCGCCGCGCGAACGCGAGCAGCACCAACGGGATCGTCCCCACGAAGTAGACGCTTCGCCAACCGATGGGCGTGGTCAGCAGCATCGGCACCAGCCCCGCGCATACCACCGATCCGAGACTCGACATCGCTTGGATCACGCCGATGACGAGGCCGCGCTTGGCGGCCGGGAACTCCTCGGCCGCGTACACCATGCTGACGGCCCACTCGGCGATCAGGAACACCCGCGCGACGAACTGTGCGATGGCGAAGCTCACCGGGCCGGTGGCGAGCCCGGACGCGAAGCTCGCGAGGGTGTAGCCGGCGATGGTGAGGGTGAGGACGCGGCGCCGTCCCCAGCGATCCGACTGGCGCACCAGCGCGTACGAGAGGATCGTTCCGGCGTTGATGAAGGCGACCAGCGTGGCGCCGCCGCTCTTCGACAGCTCCATCGCCGCCCGCAGGTTGGGCAAGATCTGACTGATGGCGATGAAGTCGTATCCCTCGAAGAAACACGCGACGCCGAGGAATACGAAGAGGCGCCGCTGGTAGGGCGTGAAGGACACTGGAGCGGCAATTTCGCGATGCGAGAGGTGAGGCCGGGCAAAGGGCGAGGTCGCGGACGGCCGCTCACTCGACCTGGATGCGACCTTTCGCCCACGTGCCCACCGGCCGCCCGTCTGCCGCCACGAGCCGCGCGCTGTGGTAGTAGCGGTTGGCGAGCACGCCTGCGAGCTCGGAAAGGCGACGGACTCGTTCTTGGTGATCCAGCGTGGTCCAGCCGGCGCCCACGTTCACGATCAGCGTCTTGTCGTCGACCGTCACACTGCTCGCAGGTACCAGCGCATCGACCTCGTCGAGCTTCACGCCGCGCACCGCGTTGTCGCCAGGGTGGCGCAGAAACACCATCACCTGGAATACGCTCTTGGTGGTGGCAACGAGCGTGACGGTGGCGAGCACCAAGATCGCGATCAACCGGTACGGGACGCGCGAGGCGCGCTCCTCCTCGAGATTCGTGCCTTCCGTCGTTCGCCGACGCGCGGCTTCCTCGCGGATCAGCGCCGTGATGTCGCCCTTGTTGTGGGCGGGAGGACGTTCCGGATCGGTGGGATGATTGGGCGGTGCGGACATGGGGAAAAAATCGATCGCGTTGACCCGACGCTCGGCGAACCTTAAGATCCTACAAGTTTTTTCGAACGATCCCAAGCATTTATCGCGCGACCACCGGTGAGGGAGCAAGCGTGAAACGGATCCGCAAGGTAGCGACCAAGATGGCTCGGTTCGAGGGTTTCACCCTTCTCGAGATGCTGGTGGTGGTGGCGATCCTGTCGATCCTGGCGGTGGTGGTGGCGCCCAAGATCCTCGGGAGTCGCGAGAAGGCCATGTCGAATGCTTGTCTCGCAGCATTTCACGCCATGGATGCCGAGATCAGCAATCGCGTGTCGCGCTACGAATCGCTCGGCGACGTCCAGGCGGCGAGCAAGAGCATCGCCGAGGTCGTCGCACTCCAGGACTCCAACACCGCGTCCAACCCGCGTAACCGTGCGGAGCGGGGTTACGTCGATGGTGGCGCCGGGCCAGTCACTCCCTCGGCGGACACGTCTTGTCAGGTGTTCCTCGTCGACGCGACGCCCACCAGCGGGACGGATCGCCCACCCACGGTGACGCTCTGGCAATACGAGGGCGGAGCCGTGCGTTCGGCGCGCATCACGATGAACTGAGCGCCTGCGTCACGCGCTGGGAGCTCGAGCGGTCGGGCCGGCGCACTACCCGGCTCAGCTCTCCGAGCGTACGAGCCGCAACGTGGTGATGCTGCGTTCGAGAGCGAGCTCGAACGCGCGCGCGTCGGTGGAGACGCGCTCGATCGGCGCTTCGAGGCCATCGGCCTGCCACACGGTGTAGCCGGGGAATGCCGTGGTCACGTGGGCCCGCACGGGCGCCCGACCGTGGCGGATCAGGCGCATCACCAGATCGGGCGAGCCGTCCTGGGCCGCCTTGAGCGCGGAGAGCGTGACCTCGGGCTCGTCGACGGCGAGCCACCCTCGCCGCGTCGGCAACGCACCGCCGTGGATGGCAGTGGAGACGGCGACCAATGGGCGATGCGCTTCGATGCCGCGCGTCGCGACGTGGTCCTCGCTCGCGCTCGCGCCGCGGCGCTCGCCCAGGCTGAGGCGCAACGTGTAGGGGCGGTCCTCGTGGTTGGGCGGGCCGAGACCGTCCCAGTAGGTGTTGCGGGTGAGCATGGCCTCCACCACGCCGTCGGCGGACGCGCTCACCCCCGTCGACCCTTCGTTGGCGAGCCACATTCCGCTTGCACCTCCGTCCCGGCCGAGGTCGCACCATGCGGTGACCGGCCAGAAGGTCGGATCGAAGAGCTTGCGGCGCGGCCGCGCGACCTCGGTGAACGGGACGCTGGTGGTGAGCGTCGAGCCCGAGAACGGCGTACGAAAACGGACCACCAGCGTCGAGGCGAACGGCGGCGTGGCGGTGATCGCCAGGTCCGCGCGGTCGAGGGAGCTCGCCAGGCTCACCACGCGCTCCACCGTGGCGTCGTTGGGCGTTCGGAGCGCGAGGCTCACGCGAGCGGGGCCGCGCTCGTCGAGCGCGAGGGCCGTGGGCGTCGCACCGCGGCACACACTCGTGCGCTCGGAAAAGTCGCGGCCGACTTCCGAGCCGATGCGGTAGGCACCGCCCGCGTCGAAGTAGCCGACCACGTCGAGTGAGGGGCCGCCGAGGAGCTCGCTGCCGGTCACGGTGACGATCGACGTCGCACACCAGCCGGCGGCTTGGGTGAGCGTGATCGTCAGCGCGTCGTTCGCGAGAATCGCCGTGTCGGCGTTCGCTACGTCGTCGACGGGCCGCCCGCCACGCGTGAGCGCGATCGACGGTGGGCGAAACGCGGTGACGGCGGCAGCGGCGTCCCCTCGCCGTACGGCGAATGCCGCGGTCCCGACGGCCGGCACGTCCGCGGCCAGGAAGAGCAGCCGGCCGCGCACGATGTTCCCAGTCGGGTCGCGCTCCGCGGAGAGCCATTGCGAGGGCAGCACGCGCGCCTGCTCGTCGAGAACGTCGATGGCTGGCACGGGCGGATCGAACACGAGATCGACTTCGGCGAGGTCGGTGCGAGCATGGGCGCTCGGGTTGAGCACCACGATTGCCGAGTCGCCCGCGATCGCCGTCGTGTCGATGCTCGCGGCGAGGGCACCCAAGGAATCGGCCAGCGCAACGCGTCCAGACTCGAGCGCCGTGTTCGACCACGGCCTGAGATCGGTGGCTAGCGCTGCTTGGGTGCTGGTGCCGGTGATCGCGTCGTGGTGATTCATGAACGCCGACCGGTCCCAGCCGTGATCGAGGGTTTGGGTCGGGTAGGGCGCGCCTGCCGAGGCCGCGAGGACGCTCGCGATCTCTCCTGCGACCAGCGCCTCGCTGGCTTGCCGCAGCGTTCCCTTGAGGTCGGGGTGGGTCGCGTAGAAACCGGTGAAATAGGGGCTCACGTCCGTTTCCACGACGGGCAGCGCGTGGCGGCGGGCATCCACGAGCGCGACGTAATCGTCGAAGGTGGCGGCGATCGCCCACACGCCGGTTGCGGCATAGCGCTCGTCGTTCCAGCGGCGCACGTAGTCGAGCAGCGCGCGCTTCGGCCACGAGAAATCGATGCCGATCGGCAGGAAGAGGTAGGGTGTTCTGCTGAGCCTGCTGAGGCGCTCGACGTGGCCCGCCAGATGCTCGGGCACGACACTCGGATCGATGTAGGGCTTCTGGTTCCAATCGATGCCGAATCCGGCGATGCCGTACCACGGAAACGCGAAATCGAGATCGTCACCCTGGAAGTAGCCGAAGGGCATCCAATGCGCGAGGGCCTCGGCGCCGTCGGGAGCACGCCACACCCAATCGGCGCTGCCGTTGGTCGCCAGCGTCGCGGCCGTGGAATCGGGAGCCGGGCTGATTCCGCCGGGCATGCCGCTCGCGTCCTTGGCGAAGACCTCGACGCCGTCGACCCGGGCGAGCCCCACCGCACCCACGTGAAAGTGCTCGAGCAAGCTCGGCAGCGAGGGGGCGTGACCGAAGCTGTCGGGCACCCACGCCGCGGTCGGGCTCACACCGAGGTGCTCCTGCGTCCATCGAATGCCGAACAGAAAATCTCGGATGAGCGACTCGTCGCCGGGCAGCAGCGAATCGGGGCTGCTCAAGCCGCCACCCACGACGTGCAGAGCGCCGCGCTCGGCGAGCCGCCGGATGCCGTCGCGGGATTCCGGATGCTCGTCCCAGTAGCGGCGCAACCACGCCACCTCGGCCACCGAGTAGCGATAAGCGGGCTCTTCGTCCAGGATTGCGAACGAGGTGCGGAGCACGTCGCGGACGGCCTTGTTCCAATAGCCATCGAAGGTGTCGAGGAAGTTGAGGTCGAGGTGGGACGATTGGCTGAGCACCACCACGCGGTCGGCCTCGCGTGGGATGCCGAGGGAGTCGCGAAGGGCCTCCTCACCGTGATCCGACCGCGCCGAGCCGTTGCCGTTGCAGCCAACGGCGATCATCAGCAGCAGGCGGATGGCGAAGGCGAAGCGCCGCCCGCCTTCGCCGGCGGGCGGTCGCATCCGGGTGTGCGTCGCGCGTGGCGTGGACGATGTCGCCGTCACGTCGGACAAGCCAGTGTGGGGAATGTGCCAGGCGCCGCGCTCGAAGCGAGGCCCTCGAAATAGCTCCCCGACCAGATAACGAGCCCGGTTTCCACCAGCGCGCCGCAGCGCGCGGCACCGGCGTCGGTCTCGGCGAAGGCCGTCGCGTTGGCCAGCACCGCGGCTTCCGAGACCAGCAGGTAGCCGGCGCTCAGATCGAGCAGGGGAGCGTAGGCAGCGGGTGCGATCGAGCTTCCGCCCAGGATGCTCTCCCACACACCGCGCCCCGCGCTCACCGAGCCCTCGCCGAAGCGCTCCACCAGCCCCGCCACTTCCGCCCACGCATCGCTGGGGGGAGCGGCGATGGCGCGCAGCGCGGAGTGATAGCGGCCGAGTGTCGCGAGATCGACGGTTGTGCCGCGACAATCCAAGAATCCGTCGCAGCTGATCGCGCTCGGAGAGGTCGGTACGCCGGGCGGCGGGTTTTCCTCCGCGACTTCCAAGTAGCCCAGGTTGTAGCCGAAGAGGGTGAGCAGAAGAGGCAGCGTGGCGCGCGCCGAATCGATCAGCGTCTCATCTTCGCCCTCGCGCGCCAAAGCGAGACGCTCGGTGGCGAGCTTCGCCAGCGCGTCGAACACGATCTCGCCGAGCCCCGTGGCGCTGGGCGCACCCGTACGTGCGCGCTCTCGGGCGCCGCTCGCGACCAGCGAGTCGCGGAGCCACACGCCGCCGAAGTAGCCCGACACGTAGAGGCTGCCCAGCCGCGCTTGCGCGCCCGGGTAATCCGGAGCGTCGCTGCAGAGCGCATCGATGGACGCGAGCGGCAGCGTGCCGAGATAGAACTCGACGGCGGTGGCTGCGGCCCGGGTGTCGTGGCAGTACGCACCGCCTTGGGCGGCGATCGCGCGCTTGTCGACCACGATCGACTGCGTCTCGGTGAACGGGTATGACGGTAGCGTGATCGTGGCAGGCGGGATCGGCTCCGCGTCCGATCCGCAGCCGCTCACCCAGGCTGACGCCAGCGTCAGCGCGACTCCGAGCGTCCGCAGCCAGCGCCGCGGGGGTCTCGTACACTCGCGCGCATGCACGAGGACACCGTTCGCTACCGCGTGGCTTGGCCCGAGCCGCATTCCCATCGCTTTCACGTCGAGGCTTGGTTCCCCGCTCCTCTCGACGACGTGTTCGCTCTCGAGATGCCGGTGTGGAATCCCGGCTCGTATCTGGTGCGCGAGTTTGCGCGCCAGGTGCGGGGCTTCCAAGCGTTCTCGCCCGACGGTACCACGCTGCCGGTGCGCAAGACCGGCAAAGCCACGTGGACCGTGACCGGCGCGGCCGAGGGTGTGCGGGTGCGGTACGAGGTCTTCGCCCACGAGCTGTCGGTGCGTACCAGTCATCTCGACGATACCCACGCGTTCTGGAACGGCGTGACGCTCTTCGTGTTCGCCGAGCGGTTGCGCCATCGCCCCGTGCTCCTCGAGATCGCCGTTCCTGACGGCTGGCGGGTAGCCACCACGCTCCAGCGTGTCGCCGACGCCGAGGACACCTGGAGGGCAGACGACTACGACCACCTGGTCGACTGCCCGGTCGAGGTGGGCACCCATCGCAGCGTGTCTTTCGAGGTGGACGGCGTTCCGCACGAGGTCGCTTTCTGGGGCGAGGGCAATCACGACCTCGAAGCCCTGCGACGCGATCTCGCGACGCTGGTCTCCGCCGCCCGCGACACCATGGGTGGGTTGCCGTACGAGCGTTATCTCTTCATCGTCCATCTCGCCGAGAAGCGCGGCGGCGGGCTCGAGCATCGTGACTCGTGCGTGCTCAATTACCCACGATTCGGTTTCCGCCCGCGGCGCGCCTACGAGGAATTTCTCGACCTCGCGAGCCACGAGCTCTTCCACGTTTGGAACGTGAAGCGCGTGCGCCCCACGCGATTTGCACCGTACGACTACGCTCGCGAGTGTGTCACCGATCTGTTGTGGGTGATGGAGGGGATCACCGACTACTATGCGCCGCTCGTCTGCCGCCGCGCAGGCCTGCTCAGCGCGGAGCGCTACCTCGAGATGCTGGGTGAGAACCTGACCCAGCTCGCCAGAACGCCGGGGCGAGCGGTGCACTCGCTGGAAGAGGTGAGCCGGGACGCCTGGATCCGCCTCTATCGTCCCGACGAGGACACGCCGAACTCTTCGGTGTCGTACTACTTGAAGGGGCATGTGGTGGCGGCGTTGCTCGACCTCGAGATCCGCGCCCGAAGCCACGATCGGGCGTCGCTCGATACCGTGATGCGCGAGCTGGTCGCGGAGGCGGCGCGCGGCGAAACCCTCGCCGAGGGTGGCTTCGGCGAACGGGTGCGACGTTTCACGGGAGTCGACGTCGAGGATCTGCTCGAGCGCTACGTGCGTTCGACCGAAGAGCTGGACCTCGTGCATCACTTGGCGCTGGCCGGAATCTCGGCGCTCGCTCGTCCGCGGGAGAGCACCGACGATCGCGGCGGGCGAGCGCCGTCGGCGCCGTCGAACGGTGAGCGGCCCGCGGCGGATCGACCCCATCTGGGGGCGAGCTTTCGCGACGAGGGCGGGAAGCTACGCGTGGCGCTGGTGACGAACGCGAGCCCCGCCGAGCGTGCCGGGCTCTACGCCGGCGACGAGGTGGTCGCCGTGGGTGGATGGCGCGTCCACGACGTGCGCGACCTCGAAGCGCGGCTCGACGACGTCGGTCCGGGAGGGCAGGTCCGCATCGCGGTGTTCCGTCGCGATTGCCTGATCCACGTGACGGTCACTCTCGGCGCTCGACCGGCCGACACGTGGTGGCTCGTGGCCGATCGCGCCGCCGACGACAGCGCATGCGCGCGGTATCGAGCTTGGCTCGGCGATGAACACCCCGCGCGAGCCGTCGCGCCCGCGCGAGGGGGCGAGGACGATGCACATCCGGAAGCGTGATTCGCGTTGCGGGTCGCGTGCTCGCGTGGTAATCGGGGAAAGCGAGCGCAGCGTGGTCGTCAGCGAACGTACCTGCGCCCCTGGTCGAGGCAGGACATGAAGTGCTTGCTCGTCGAAGACCAGGACGACGTCCGGCGGATTCTCGCCGAGCTGATCGGCGAACGCGGTCACACGGTCAGCGCATTCGGCACCGGCGAGTCGGCCTGGTCGGCGTATCTCGAGGGCTTCCACGAGCTGGTGGTCCTCGACCTCAATCTGCCGGATCTGGATGGCCTCGACCTCTGCAGGCGCATCCGCTCGCATCCGCGCGGCGCCCACAGCGTCGTGCTGGTGCTCACCGGACGCGGCGGGCCCGACGACGTCGCCCGCTCGCTCGATTCCGGCGCCGACGATTTCATCTCGAAGCCCATCTTGAGCCGCGATTTCCGCGTGCGACTCACCATCGCCGAGCGTCAGGCCACGGTACGGAGCGAACGGGCGCGCGCCGAGCACGAGCGCAACACGCTGAGCTCGGTGCTCGAAGCTGCGGTGGAAGGCGTCGTTCGGGTGGGCATCGACGGCCGCATCGAACAAGTCAACGAGACCTACGCACGCATGCTCGGCTACCGCGTCGACGAGCTGGTCGGGCACGCGGCCGATGCACGAATCCTGACCGGCGACCGCGCTCTCGTGCTCGAGGCCGCCGCGGGAATGGCACTCGCCGGCTGGGCCGAGGTGGAAGTGCGCGCCGAACGCAAGGACGGCGCGACGGCGCATCTCGGCGTGACGCTGGTGCCGGTGTGGGATCGAAGCGGCGAGCCTGCGGGTCACTACCGGATCGTCAAGGACATCACCGAGCGCAAGCGCGCCGAGGAACGCGTGTGGCGCGATTCGGCGTTCTTGCGCTCGGTGGTGGAGAACATCCCCCACATGATCTTCGTCAAGGATGCGGACGAGCTGCGCTTCGTGCGTTTCAACCGCGCGGGCGAGGATCTCATCGGGTTTCCCCGCACCGATCTGCTGGGGAAGAACGACTACGATTTGTTTCCCAAGGAAGAGGCCGATTTCTTCACTGCGAAGGACCGCGAAGTGCTGGCCGGTCGCGCCGTCGTCGACATCCCCGAGGAGCCGATCCACACCCGCGCCCACGGTACCCGCACGCTCCACACCAAGAAGATCCCGATTCTCGATGAAGACGGGGTCGCGCAGTATCTGCTCGGCATCTCCGAGGACATCACGGAGAGGAAGCGTGCCGAAGCGGCGCTCATGGCCGCGTCGCGCATGGAGGCCACCGCGACGCTCGCAGGCGGGATCGCCCACGACTTCAACAACCTGATGGCGGTGGTGCTGAGCACCACCGATCTCTTGCGTGACGTCGTGGCGGACGACGCCAACGGAAACGAGCTGCTCGACGAGATCGCGGCGCTGGCACGCAAGGGCGGTGGGCTGGCGCGGCAGATGCTGTCGTTCGCGCGTGGCGGCTCCACCCATCCCGAGGTGCTCGACCTCAACGAGGTGGTGCGGGAGATCCTGAGCCTCCAGTTCCGCTCACCCCCCGCGGGAGTGCGCATCGAACGCGACCTCGCCGAGCAGCTCTGGTCGGTGGAGGCCGATCCCACCCAGATGGGGCAGGTGGTGATGAACCTCTGCACCAATGGCGTCGAGGCGCTCGACGGCAACGGGCGCGTCCGCGTCACCACTCGTAACGCGGTGTTGGACGAGACCCGCGCCCGCACCATGGCGCTCGCCGCGGGCTCGTACGTGGAGCTCACGGTCGCGGACTCGGGAGTGGGGCTCGACGATCAAACGCGCGCCCACGTCTTCGAGCCGTTCTTCACCACCAAGTTCCAGGGCCGCGGACTGGGGCTCTCGGTGGTGTACGGAATCGTGCGTGCGCACGGTGGGCACATCGCCGTCGAAAGCGTCGCAGGTGAGGGCACTCGCTTCCGCGTGTGGCTCCCGGCGCGCCGCCAGGGCGCCGGCGAGACGGACGCGGCCTCCGCCCCAGAGCGGGTTGCAGACGCGCTCGAAGCCGGGCTCTGAGCGCGTCTCGTCGCGAGCCGTCAGCCCCGAAACGGGTTTCGGATCTCGATCAGCTCCTCGCGGCGTGGCCCGAGGGAAAGCATCACGATCGTGGTGCCGACCAGCTCTTCGATGCGACTCAAGTAACGGCGCGCGGCGTCCGGCAGCCGGTCGAGGCGGTCGAGCCCGGACAGCGACTCGCTCCACCCCGGCATCGTCTCGTAGACCGGTTCGACGCGTTCGAGCAGCCGCGTGGGCGGCACGCTGTCGACGAAATCGCGGCCGTCGAGCCGGTAGCCGATGCAGATGCGGAGCGGGTCGAGCCCGCTCAGCACGTCGAGCTTGGTGATGATGAGCCCGGTGAGGCCGTTGGTGCGCGCGGCGTGGCGCGCGACCACGGCGTCGAACCAGCCGCAGCGGCGCGCACGTCCGGTGGTGGCGCCGAACTCGTCACCGCGGGCACGCAGCGCCTCGCCGATGCCGTCGGTGAGCTCCGTCGGGAATGGGCCCGAGCCGACCCGCGTCGTGTACGCCTTGCAGATTCCGATCACCTCGTCGATCGCCGTGGGCCCGATGCCGGAACCGACGCAGGCATTCCCGGCAACGGTGTTGGACGAGGTCACGAACGGGTACGTTCCGTGGTCCACGTCGAGAAGCGAGCCCTGAGCGCCCTCGAAGAGGATGCTCTTGCCGGCGCGGCGGGCTTCGCCGAGGTAGCGCGAAGCATCGGCGACGTAGGGCAAGATGCGACGCGCGGCGTCGGCGACCTCGGCGATCACCTCTTCGAGCACCACCGGCTTCTCGCCGAGGACCCGCTCGAGGTAGAGGTTTTTCTCGGGAAGCACGTCGGCGAGCCGTGCGCGCAACGCTTCGGAGTCGACGAGATCGCCGATCCGCACTCCGCGCCGCGCGACCTTGTCCTCGTAACAGGGGCCGATGCCGCGTCCCGTGGTGCCGATCTTCTTGCCGCCCAACCCGCGCTCGCGGGCCGCGTCGATGGTTTTGTGGTACGGCAGGATGACGTGTGCGTCCTGACTGATCATGAGCAAGGTGTCGCCGCTCAGATAGCCGAGCTCGGTCACCTGATCGATCTCCGCCACCAGGGCCAGCGGATCGACCACCACGCCGTTGCCGATGATGCAGACCTTGCCTGGATGGCACACGCCCGAGGGCACGAGGTGCAGCACGATTCGTCGCCCGTCGACCACCAGCGTGTGGCCCGCGTTGGCGCCACCTTGAAAGCGCACGATCACGTCGGCGCTCGCCGTGAGGCTGTCGACGATCTTGCCCTTGCCCTCGTCACCCCATTGGGTGCCCGTGATCACGACGTTCGGCATGAGGCCTCCTCGGGGGGCGCCCATGGATCGCCTGCCTGGGCGGCTTGGCTTCGCTCGGGAACCGACGGCCGGACGACCGCGCGTGCGGCTCGGCTCGAGGCGTGGGCCGGGTGGCGAATCAAGCGAGCTTCACCTGGGTGGCGGACAGGATCGCCGGCTGCTTGCGGATCACGTCGAGAACCGCGCCGGGGACCTCGCCGTCGACGTGGAAGAGGCTGACCGCGCGACCGTTGGTCTTGTCGCGGCCGAGCTCGAGGCCCGCGATGTTGATTCCCGTCTCGCCGAGCACCGTGCCGAGACGGCCGACCACTCCCGGCACGTCCTGGTTCTGGAGCACCACGATGTTGCCTTCCAGGATTCCCTCGAGGAAGAAATCGTTGAAGCGCACCAGCCGTGGGTTGCCTTTTCCGAGCACGGCGCCAGCCACACGCGACGTGCCCTTGGCGGTGGTGAGGGTCACCTGGATGAGGTTCGAGAAGTCGATGTCGCGCGACGACTTGCTCTCGCTCACGCGCACGCCACGCTCGCGAGCCACCACCGGCGCGCTCACGTCGTTCACCACCACGTCGAGCAGCGGCGCGAGCAATCCGCGCAGCACGGCGTTGGTGAGCGCCGCGGTGTTCACGTCGCGGACCTCGCCCAGGTATTCGATGGCGATCTCGCGCGGCGCGTCGTCGCTGGTCTGACCGAGGAAGCTGCCGAGGCGCTCGGCGAGGATCAGATAGGGGCGTAGCCGTGGCAGCTCGTCCGCGCTCACGGACGGCACGTTCACGGCATTGCGGATCTCGCCCTTGAGCAGATAGTCGCGGATCTGCTCGGCCACTTGGTAGGCCACTTTTTCGGCTGCTTCCTCGGTGGCGGCGCCCAGGTGCGGCGTGCAGATGACGTTGTCGAGCGCCAACAGCGGATGGTCCTTGGGCGGTGGCTCCTCGACGAAGACGTCGAGCGCCGCTCCCGCCACCTTGCCGATGCCGATCGCCTCGGCGAGGGCAGCCTCGTCCACGATGCCGCCCCGCGCCGCGTTGATGACCAGCACGCCGTTCTTCATCTTCGCGAACGTTTCGCGGTTGATGAGCGCTTTGGTCTCGGTGGTGAGCGGCGTGTGCACGGTGATGATGTCGGCGCGCTTGTAGAGCTCGTCGAGGTCCACCAACTCGACGCCGATCTTCTCGGCGGCCTCGCGGGTGAGGAACGGATCGAAGCCGAGCACCTGCATCTTGAGCCCGCGGGCGCGGTCGGCAACCACGCGGCCGATGTTGCCGAGCCCGATCACGCCCAGCGTTTTGCCCATGATCTCCATGCCCGTGAGCTTCTTCTTCGCCCACTCGCCCTTCTTGAGGGTCATGGTGCCCTGCGGGATCTTGCGCGCCAGCGACAGCATCAGGCTGATGGCGTGCTCGGCGGTGGTGACGGTGTTCCCCCCCGGGGTATTCATCACCACGATGCCGCGCTCGTTGGCCGCGGGCACGTCGATGTTGTCGACGCCCACGCCTGCGCGCCCGATCACCTTGAGCTTGGCGGCGGCGGCCAGCACTTCGCGGGTGACCTTGGTTTCGCTGCGCACCACCAAGGCGTCTGCGTCGGCGATCTCGGTGAGGAGCGCCTCTTTGGCGAGGCCCACCTTGCTCACCACCTCGAATCCACCCGCGTCGCGGAGCAAGCCGAGGCCTTTGTCGGACAGTCGATCGGTTACCAGCACTTTCACGGTGTCACCTCGTCGAGAGAGGAATCGTGGTGAAGGGCGAGATCGCGTGCGTGGTTGCGGCTACGGCAGCCAGGTCGGAGCTCACGTTGCGCTGGCGGCAGAACCGCCGAGCACCTCTTGCGCGGCGGTCAGTCCTCGGCCCAAGGCCGAATCCGCACCGAGCGCCGTCGATGAGCGTTCGAGTGCTGCCACCACGGCGAGCACGTCGAACTCGTCAACATAGCCCAGATGACCGATGCGCAGGATGCGTCCCTTGAGCGCACCCTGACCGCCGGAGACCACGATGCCGTGGTCGTCGCGAAGCATGCGCACCAGCGCCGCGGCGTCCACGCCGTGCGCGGGGAACGCGGCGGTGAGCGCGGGACTGGGGCATCGTGGCGCGACCAATCGGAATCCCAGCGCCACCAGCGCGGCGCGGGTCGCTGCGGCCAACCGTGCTTGCCGCGCGTACGCCACGTCGAGCCCCTCCGCGTGCAAGCGAGCGAGCGCCTCGTCCAATCCCATCACCAGCGAGATCGCCGGCGTCCAGGCACTCTCGCCCTTGGTCTGCGCGTCACGTTCACGGCGCAAATCGAAGTAGAAGCGCGGCAAGCGGGCACGTTCTGCGAGCGCCCAAGCCTTGGGGCCCAGTGCCACGAACGCCAGGCCGGGCGGAATCATGAACGCCTTCTGCGCGCCGCCGATCAGCACGTCGATTCCCCACTCGTCCATGGGGATCGGCAGCACGCCCACGGCGGTGATCCCATCGACCACCAGCGCCACGTCGGGGCGTGAGCGGGTCAGGGCCGCGATCTCGCGCACCGGGTGGAGCACTCCGGTCGAGGTCTCCGTGGCCTGGACGAAGACTGCGCGGGCGTCGGGGTGAGCATCCAGCGCGGCGGCGACCGCGCTCGGCTCGACCGCCTCGCCCCAGGCCACGTCCACCGCGATCGGGTGACAGCCGTAGGCTTCGAGGAGGTCGCCGAATCGCTCGCCGAACTTGCCGGCGCGGACTACGATCGCTTTCTCGCCCGGCGACAGCAGATTCACCACCGCCGCTTCCATCGCTCCCGTTCCCGAGCACGTGAGCACGAGCACCTCGGCGCGCGTGCCGAAGACCGGTTGCAGGCGTTCGCGAACGCGTGCGAACACGGTGCGGAACGCTGCCCCTCGATGATGGAGCAGCGGCGCCGCCATCGCGAGGGCCGTCTCGGCCGCGACCGGAGTGGGGCCAGGCGCCAGCAGGCGGTACTTGTTCATCCGGCGGTGCTCGGAACGGTCGAGTGGCGGGCGACCCACGCCTCTCGGGGGCGGGCTAAGCTAGCGGGCAACCCTCAAAAGTCAACCGTCCTCGGTACGATCCTCGGCGCGAGGGGACCGGCGAGCGGGGACGGCCTCGGGGGGCGTCGAACAGGCCACGACGCGTTCGATCTCGGCGAGGTCGAGACTCTCGATCCAAGCGCGTAGCCGAACCGTAGGCACTGCAGATTCGCCGCGCGCAACCACCAACACGCGGTCGCCGAGCTCGACTTCGACGAGCCGCGCCGCCAGGCCGGAAGCCCTCGGTTCCGGGTCTTCGGTCTCGACGGCCGGGAAGCCCGCGAGGGTGGTCGCGCGGTACTGGTGCGCCTCGTCGTTCGCTGCGACCGCTCGCTTCACTTCGAAGGGGACCACCAGATCGGGCGCTCCCGCGACGTCGACGATCTCGAGCCACGCACGGCCGTCGGGAAGCGCGACTGCGACGCTGGCCCGTGCATAGCTTTGACCCAGGAAGGTGTAGCGTCCAGCGCGGCGGTCGTCTTCGGTGATGGCGTCCGTGCCCCGGGGGATGAGGTTCGCGAGCAGGGCTGCGTCACACGCTTGCGGGCGCTCTCGAATCGGACGCAAGGCCGCCCGTGCGTACTCGGCGAGCTGGCCCAAGTGCATGCGCCGCGCAGCGCCCTCGGCAGGTAGGGGTCCCCACGACGCGTGTCGCTCGGCGAGCCCCGCACGCACGCTCGCCAGTGCGGCAGGCCACGAGTCCATCTGAACCGGCGCGTCGGGGACGTGTCTGCAGGAGCCAGCCGACACCACGAGCGCGGATGCCAGAAGCGCCACGGGCACCGTGCGGCTCGCCCCGGTGCGACGCAGAGGGACGCTCACCGGGAACCACCCCCGGTCGAGGACACCTCGGCGGTGAGCGTCGCGAGCGCATCCGCGTAGCGCGCGAGTGTCGATTCCCCGAAGAGCACGAAGCGCACGCACTCCAAGCTGGAATCGCCGCGCAGATGGGCCAACACGGTTCGCAACGCCACGGTCGCCGCGGCGCCTTCGGGGTAGCCGTAGGCACCCGTGGATATCGAGGGAAACGCGATCGAGCGCAGCCGGTTCTCCTCGGCGAGCGCCAGCGAGTTGGCGTACGCCGACGCCAGGAGCGCGGGCTCGCCATGCTGACCACCGCGCCACACGGGGCCGACGGTGTGGATGACGAACCGCGCCGCGAGGTTGCCGCCGGTGGTGAGGGCCGCCTGGCCGGTGGGGCAGCTTCCGCGCTCGGCGCGAATTCGTTTGCACGCCTCCAGGATCGCCGGCCCGCCGGCGCGATGAATCGCCCCGTCGACGCCACCGCCGCCCAGGAGTGACGAGTTTGCTGCGTTGACGATGGCGTCGGTGCGCTCGCGTGTGATGTCGCCTTGCACGAGCTCGAGCGTGCGGTTCGCAACTTGGACCTTCATGATGGGCACGCGAGTGAGACGGTTTGTGCCGGCACCTCGAGCCGTTCGTAGCGTTCGCCGTCGGAGCGCCACAGCTCGGCGATCGGCGGTCCGCTGGCGAGCGCCAGCTCCACGTCGCCGAGCGCTGCTCCCGGAAACACGATCGCCAGACCACAGGTGGACGTGAGCGGGCGCGGCGTGGCCATGAGCCGGTGACGAATACGCGCGGCCACGAGGGTGCGCTCGGCGGTCATCACGCGATGAAGCGCGTGGAAGATCACCACGTGCGTGTCGCGGGCGAGCGCTCGCGGAGCCATTTTCGCGTCAGAGCGGCTGCACCGGCACGGGAACGAACGTCAGCACCAGGATGATCGCACAGGCGACGGCGACCGCTGCGCGGCGGGCGTCGAGCGGCTCGCGCTCGTCCGAGGTGGGCGGATGATCGACGCCGATCGCCATCAGCAGTCCCGCCCACACGAGCCAACCCTTCCAGGCGGTCGCGGTCCCGAGCACCACCAGCAGGATCACGATGCCGACGCCCAGGCAGCGCGGCACGCTACTTCCCGCGAACGCCAGCAGCCGCGCGACGCGCAGTCCGGCAAGGCGGGGCAGCTCGCGCCCGGCTCCGACGAGCGTGAACGACTCGGCGGCTGGCGCCTGCGCGTCCAGCCGCGCCCGCAGCCGCACTGCCCACGCCTGCACCTGTGGCACGGGGCGACGCCCCACCAGCGCCTGAAGCACGTGACCGCCGTCGAGCTGCCCTACCGGGATCAGGTTGAACGCCGTCACCAGCGAGCCCACGTAACCTGCGAAGCCTACGGGGTGGAGGTAGAGCACCTCGCCGCGCGGATTGGCTGGTCCGAGCCAAGCGGCCACCAGTTTCACCAGCAAGCTGTCGCCGTATGCGAGGCCCCCGGGAAGCGTCGCCGGGCCGACCAGATGGCTCCAATGCATACCCAGCATGAGCGCGGGCAATGCGACGACGAAGCCGGCGATCGGACCGGCGGCGCCGATGTCGAGAAGCGCTCGTCGGTGTGGGATGCGCGCGGGCATCGCGATCACGGCGCCCATCGTCCCGAACGGCGAGAGCGGGAACGGGATGAAATACGGCAGGCTCGCTGGCACGCGGTGGCGCATCGCCAACAGGTAATGGCCGCCCTCGTGGCAGGTGAGGATCGTCATCAGCGTCAAGGCGAATCGCCAGCCACCAGCGAGCCAGGTGGTGACGATGGTCGCCAGATAGAGCGCGACGTGTACGCGCAGCCGGCGCGCAGCAGGATCGCGCGGATCGGTTTCTGGGGGCGGTGCTTCGACTGCGCGCTCGGCGTCCGTGGAAGCCCACTCGTCGAGCGGCGGCGATCCACCTCGGTCAGCGGACATCGGCGCCCGTCTCCGTGCGGTGGGCTCGAAGGGAGAGAGGTGATCCGACGCCGCCACCCAGCACCCGATCCGCATCGCCCTGATTCACCGACAGCTCGACGCGCCCCGAGCTGCCGACCACCCACAGCGCCTGGCCCACCGGCACCGAGTCGTAGGACGGGAACGGTCCCGGCACGTGGCGGTCGAGGTAGGTCGCGACGATCGCGCCTTCGCGCCGAACGGCGTCGCCGAGCAGCGTGGCGGGGATGTTGCTCACGAGGTTGCCGAAGCGGTCGACGTGGATGATCTCGCCCTCGACCGTACCATCGCACGCGTGGGGCGCCGGCCAGGTGAGCCGTATGGGATCTGCGCACGGGGATCCGACCGCCGCCAGGTCGAGCCCGCTCGCGAGGCGCGCGGCCACGGGGGCGAACACGTCGCGCCCGTGGAAGGTGTGGCTGACCGAATCGCCCCAGTGCTCGCGTGCGTCGAGAACCACCGCTCGGGTGGCGGCGTGACCGAGGAACGCGCTGACGCGCCCGTTGTCCGGGCCGACGAGCACGCCGCGCTCGGTCGCCACCGCGTGCGGCCGCCGCCGTCCACCGACGCCGGGGTCGATCACCGCCACGTGCACCGTGG
>CAYUSL010000024.1:0-13510 GCA_964447125.1 uncultured bacterium
GTGAACATGGTGGAGATCTTCTCCGCCATCTTCATCGTGGTTCCGATCATCGTGCCTGTGGCGAAGCAGTACGGTATCGACCCGATTCACCTGGGTGCGCTCTTCTTGCTCAACCTCGAGATCGGTTACATGACGCCGCCGATGGGCTTGAACTTGTTTCTGTCGTCGAGCCGCTTCAACAAGCCGTTGACCCAGCTCTATTCGGCGACCCTGCCGTTTTGGTTCCTGCTCATCTTGTCGCTGCTGGTAGTCACCTACGTGCCGCAGGTGAGCCTCTTTCTCGTGAAGCACTGAACGTCGAGGGCCCGACTGCCGGCTCGGTGCGAGATTGGCTCGAGTCGCGATGCTCGGCGCGGCGGCGCCGAGCGGGCTCAAGCGGCCCGCGGCAGATGTCGCACCTCGACGGACCGGGCAGGTGACGGCACGAGCCGCGGCGGCACTGGGGCGGGGACCGATCGGCGCTCGCTCCGGTACCCGTGCGCGAGCTCGCGTCGTAGCTCGTCCAGTGCGGGGGGCTCGGACCAGCTCGGTGCATAGAAGCGGTAGAAGTCGAGACGCGCGTTGCCGAGGGCGCGGGCGAAGTCGTGGAATGTGATCTTCATGGCGTCGCTCTCCATTCGTGTGTCGAGGGGGACGCCCGAGCTCTGAGCAAGCATCGAGCCAGCCCGCAATACGCGTCGGAGGTGTGCGCCATTTGGCGAAAACGTGGGCACATTCCGCATCGGCAACGTGAGCGTGATGCTGGTAACTCGTGCGTCAGGCAGCCTCCGGCGGCACTCGTCCGATCGGCTCGATTTGGCCCCGCAGCCCGGGGCTGCGGGGGTGGCGCCGCTCGAGGTCGCTACGGCGACGACGTCGCGAGGCCAGGCGTGGAGCGGCGAAGTGCGCTGGAGTGCGACGCGCGTTGGCGCAGCACCGCAACGGCGGGTCGCGAGTTGGGTGGCGGGCGACTCGCGGCACTTCCAGCGCGACCTTGCGCTCGTCAGTAGAGGCCGCGCTGGGTATCCGTCATTGCCTGCGGCATTCCCATGCACTTGGCGCACAGCTCGTGCCCTCGGTGGCGCTTCTCGGAGGACCCGCCACCGTCGCTGCACTGTGCGGGCTCGCCGATGAGCGCGGCGCGTGCCGCGGAATACGAGCCGTTCGTCCAGACCTGCCTGAACCCGCCGGCCTCGAAGGCATTGCCCATCTCGGTCTTGTGACCTTCGAAGATGCAGCACGACGAGACCGAACCGTCCCAGTTCACCACGGCGCTGCGCCAGGGCCACGGGCAGACTGGCTGTGAGGCGAAGATCTTGTCGGCGAAGCCGCCATCGTAGTCGTAACGGCTGAAGCGCGCTTCCGACGGCAGGTACTGGGCACGCTGCTTGGCGTCGACGTTGTTCAGCACCACCGGGACCAATCGATGGTGGTCCGCACCGAGCCGCTTCGCCAGTTCGGGCACTTCGCTCACCTGGTGCTCGTTGTGGCGCATCACGATGAACTGGAGCTCGATCTCCGGCAGACGTCGTCCCAACGCCTTCTTTCGATCTGCGATCATCCGTACGTTGCGGGTGACCTTCTCGAAATCGCCGCCCACGCGGTAGACGCGGTAGGTCTCCGGCGTGGTGCCGTCGAGCGAGACGATCAACCGGTCGAGGCCTGACTCGATCAAGCGCTCCGCGTCCTCTTGGCTCCACGAATGGCTCAGATTGCTCGAGAGCTCCGTCGAGACCCGACGTCGGTGCGCGGCGGCAATCATGTCGTGGATCGACTTGTGAAGGAGCGGTTCGCCCCAGTTGTAGAAGCGCAGCTTGAAGAGATACGGCGCGACCTCGTCGAGGAGTCGCTCGTACTTGGCGAAAGGCATCTCGCCGTAGCTGCGCTCGTTGACGTGCTGGCCCGTCGGGCAGAGAGGGCAGCGCAGATTGCAGTAGTTGTTCGGGTCTACGATCATCTCGAACGGATAGCCGCCGACCTGAGTTCGACGCGCCAACATCTGCCACTGGGCGCGCGCCAGATTGCCGATCTTGCGAGGCGTGGCGTAGCGCAGGAACTGGGGGCCGTGGCGCCGCACCATGGTCCCGAAACGGTGCGCGCGCCGTGCGAGCCTGCGCCACCCCGGCGGCTCGGCAACGCCCTCTTGGAGATGATCCGAGAGCTCGCGCTTGCGCCGACTCCAAAACGGCAGCACGGCCTTCACGTACAAGAACTTGGCAGTTGCGTGGATCCGGTCCCAGGCGCGCGTGCAGAGCGCCATGCGTTCCGGATGACGAAAGAAGAACGAATCGAGGAAGCGATCGAATGCCGGATCGAAGCGGCGCGAGCCACGTCGGCCCACACGATACGCGCGCACCAGCAGCTTGAAGAATCGATGCAGAAAGACGATCTGCTCGTGTGAGATGGCACTCTCTTCGAGCACCGGGCCGGTGCGCCAGTTGTTGAAGAGATCGCGGCTCGGGTGATAGAGGCCCATCTCCACCGACATCTTGTGGATGTCGGTGTTGGGATAGGGCTGGAAGAAGAACACGTTCATCTTGTTGGGATGAATCGTGGCGTTGAGCTTGATGGTTTCGAGCATCTCCTCCGTGGTCTCGGTGGGTAGCCCGACCATGTTGTAGGTGCCGATGTGCAGGTCGTGTTGATGGAGCAGTCCGGCCAGGTGCACGATCTGGCGGTTCGTCACGGGCGGGCGCTTCATGAGATCGCGCATGCGCTCGCTGCCGGATTCGAGCCCGAACACCAACAGCCCGCAGCCCGCTTGCTTCAGCTCACGGACGGACTGGTCGTTGAGCAAGCTCAGCAGCACGTTGCACTGGAACGGCGCGCCGACTTCTTTCGGAAAGCGCTCGGCGAACTCCGAGAACCAGGAACGGCGGAGCGGCAGGATGTCGTCCGAGAAGTCGAGGTAGCGGATCTCGACGTCCGGACGAGCGTGGATGCGCTGGTGCGCCTCCGCGATCGTGCGGTCGACGCTCTTGAAGCGGACGTAGTCACCCTTGTTCGGATACTGCTGCTGTTGCGCGTGGTTGGAGCAGTAAGTGCACTTGTACGGACAGCCACGGCTCGCAGTGAGCATGGCCATCTGCTCACGCGTCGAAAACAGATGCGGGAAATCGAAGAGCTCGATGTCCGGCAGCGGCAGGCTGTCGAGATCGGTCACCAGGGGGCGGGTGGCGTTGCGGATGATCCGCTCGCCACGACGCACCCAAAAGTTACGGACGTCCGACCAGTCGCGGTCGCTCTGCAGCCGGTCGAGGACTTCGACCAGTGCTTCCTCGCCCTCTCCGATGCAAACGCCGTCGACTCCCGCCACCTGAATCGAGCTCTCGGGGTCCAGGGTCGGATGGACACCCCCGTACAGAATGGGCGTCGAGGGAAATCGCTTCCGCGCGATCGGAACGAGCCGGCGCACGTCCGGAAAGGTGGGCGTGAGCGAGCTGAATCCGATGACGTCGAAGCTGCGCCGCTCGAGCTCGCCCGCAAACTCTTCTTCGGCGAGCGGGCGAGTCAGGTGCAGCAGCTCGGTGGAGTGTCCCGCGGCGCGCGCGCAGGCGGACAGACTCGCGAGACCTTCCTGGTAGTAGCCGGTGAATCCGGGGATGTCGAGGCGGATCTCGTCATATACGAACAGGATTTTCAACGCTACCTCGTGTGAGCCCGCCTCCCGATGGCGGCCCCATTGGCTCGTCGCGGCGATCCGGTCAGGCGCTCATCCCCTCCGGTGTGCGGGTCGCGTGCGTGGCCATTCGTACCAGCTCCCCGACCGCGGCTCCTGGTTCGGTGACGGCAGCGGCGTCAGGCCCGCTAGAGCTTACGGAGCCTAGCAACTCTTCATACAGGGCGCGAGTTCGCGACACGTAACTTTCGATCCCGAAGACCTCGAGAGCGCGCATGCGCGCCGCGAGCGACATGCGCGCGCGAAGCGCGGGATCGTGTGCCAGCCGGGTGATCGCTTCGGCGAGCGCAGCCGGGTCGCCCGGAGGTACGAGGATTCCGGTCACTCCGTCCTCGACTTGCTCCGGCACGCCACCGACCGAGGTCGCCACCACGGGCACGCCCATCCCCATCGCTTCGATGACGATGGAGGGCAGCGTGTCGTAGACCGATGGCAGCACGAACACGTCACTCACGCCGATCACCGCTCGGTAATCGTCACGAAATCCCTCGAGTACCAGGCGATCGTCTAGCCCCAGCGATCGCGCGTGGGCGCGCACCCGGTCCCGATACGGTGCATCCTCGTCGGCGATGATGTCTCCGATGAGCCGGAAGCGGGCACGCGGCTCGGTGGGTGCGAGGCGTCGTACCGCCTCCAGGAAGAACTCGAAGCCCTTGCTGGGGGCGAGGCGCCCGCCCGAGGTCACGAAGAAGGCGTCTTCCGACACGCCCAGCGAGCTGCGCAGCTCGGCGCGGTCCCGTGGCGGCGGCTCGAGCGCGATGCCGTTGTAGATCAGCCGCACGTGGCGGCTGTCGCGCTGTGCCGGTGCGAGCAAGCCCCTGCTGGGCTCGCAGGTGAGCACCACCCGATCGGCCAGCCGCGGAATGGGGGAGGCCATGGCTCGGTAGAGCGCCTCGGGCCACAGCGGCACCTCGTGGATCGAGTGCACCGACGCGACGCCTTCGGCCCGCGCCGCGAGGTCGCCGACCAGCGTATTCATCTTCTGCGTGTGCACGAGCGCCACGCCTTCCTGGCGGATGATCCGGCGCAGCGCACGAACGTTGAGGGGCACGAGTACCAGCATCCGCAGGATCGTGATCGGATTGAGCGAACGACGCAGAATGGAAATGGGGATCGCTTCGACGCGCACACCCAGCTCCTGGTAGCGCCGCTCGTACGGACCGATGGAGGGAACCGCGACGATGAATCGGTAGCCGTCCCTACCGTGCATTCCGCGGAACAGCTCGAGCAGAATTCGCTGCACGCCGCCAGCCTCGACGCCGACAGGGTTCACCACCAGGATCGGGCGATCTTGCGGGCCGGTGGACGCGGGACGCGACGGGCTGGGCCTCGTCGCCGGCGCGGCATACCCGTTCCCCGGGCCCTCGCGGCCGGCGATGCCATCGAAGATTCCGCGGCCGAACGCCGGTAGCGACTGGAAATGACCCGTCCGGAGCAGATCGAGCCCCCGGCGAGCGAGGTGCGCGGCCTGAAATGGCAACCACAACCAGCGTTGCAACGGGCTGGTGATGCGGCGAACCAAGAGGAAGCGGTTGCGCACCTGGTAGTAGACGTAAAACGGCGAGTCGTATCCACCCGACGAGCGAGCGTGGCCGTGGTGGCAACGGGCGTTCGGTACGAAGCGGATGCGGAACCCCGAGCGCGAGACGCGGACGTTCCACTCGACGTCCTCGTAGCCGTGGTGGAATCGCTCGTCGAGCAGCCCCGCGCGCTCGAGCGCGGTGGCTCGCACCAGCAAGCAGCAACCGGACACGAAGTCGACGTCGCGTGCGCGGTCGAATCGGGGGCCGTCGCGCTGGCCGAGCCCGATCGACTGCGAGCGCCCCGTCCACCGCGAAAGCCGCCCGCCGGCGTACTGGATGCGTGTGGCGTCGGTATCGAACAGCACCTTCGGACCCGTGAGGCCGACGGTGGGGTCCGCGTCGAGCGCCTGCGCCAGGTTCGCGATGCAGTCGGGCTCGACCGTCGCGTCGTTGTTCAGGAACAGGACGTACTCGGCACCGGTGGCGAGGGCGTGGGTGATGCCACGGTTCATGCCGCGTGCGTAGCCACAGTTGCTGCCCAGCGCCAGCAGCTCGACCTCGGGAAACTCGCGCACGGCGTCGTCTGCCGAGCCGTCGATCGAGCCGTTGTCGACGATCACGACGTGCAGATCGACGCCCCGCGACGCGAGCGCCGAGCGCAGACACGGCCGCAAGATGGTGCCGCCGTTCCAATTGAGCACCAATGCCACGATGCGCGCGGGCGAGCGCAACCCGCCGTTGGGTCGCTCGCCGTTTCGGCTGCGATCACTGGTCGCGTGGTTCATCGGTCGCGTTGGCTAGGGCAGCGGGGTGGGGGCGATCCGCGGTCGGCCCTTTGGTGCGAGCGCGCGGCGCGTCACAGGGTGACCGCCGACGTGGCGGCCACCACCGGCTGCACCTCGGAGGTTTCACCGAGAAGATCGCGATAGTGCGCATCCAGCTCGTCGATGATGGGCTCCCACGCGTAGCGCGTCGCGACCAGGCCCCGCCCGGCTTGCCCCATGCGCGCACAGCGCGCCCGATCGTCGAGCAGCTCGATGGTTCGGCTGGCGAATTCGGCCGCACCCTTGGCGACGACGAGCTCGCGCCCGTCGACGGCGCCGATTCCTTCGGCCCCGAGTGGCGTGGTCACGACCGGCACCTCGTGCGCCAGCGCTTCGAGCACCTTGGTCTTGATGCCACCGCCGAAGCGAATCGGTGCGATGCACACCTGTGCGCGGCGATAGACCGGTGCGAGATCTTCGACGAACCCACGCACCTCGACACCGGGTATCGTCGCGAACTCGTTCGGCGCCGGCGCACCGACCACCGTGAGCACCGTCTCCGGCCGAGTGGCACGGATTCGGGGGAACACTTCCCGGAGGAAGTACGCCAGCCCATCGTGGTTGGCGGGATGCTTGAAGGAGCCGACGAAGAGGATGCCGCTGCGTGTCTGCTCGTCGCTAGCGGTGAGCGCGGGAAGATCGACGCCTGGCAGGCGTACGTGGATCGGCAGGTTGGGGCAGCGAGCCAGGAGCCACGCGCGATCCTCGCCGGTGAGCGTGAAGACTTTGCGGAAGTGACGAATGATGGAGCGCTCGAAGCGCTCCGCTTTCCACCAATCGAAGCGGAAGTAGGCCTGGCGTGGGGTGAGCCGCTCGTTGCGGATCCGTCCCCGCCAATGCCGGCCGAAGCACTCGATGAGGTCGAGCACCACCCGTGGGTGCCGGATGTGGCGCGCGTAGTGCGCCAGGAAGAGGTATTCGAGCTGGACGATGTCGAACGATTCCGTGGCGATGAGGTTCTTGAGCGCGTTCAGGAACGCGGGATCCGCGAGGTGCACGGTGAAGCTCGGGTCCGGGCTCAGCACGTTGGCGAGCCGACGGGCTTTCGAGATGTGCTCGAAGTCGTGGACGATCGTGTGGACGCGCTCGACGTGAGGCTCGATCTCGCCGATGTGGGCGGCCTCGTCCGGATGCTGCAGGAAGCTCAGCAGCGTGATGCGGTGCCGTGGTCCCAGGTGCCTGAGCAGGTTGTAGATCACCAACCCGCCGCCGTGCCCGATTCCCGAGCGCGGCAGGTAGGGAGACACGATCAGGATCTTCATGCCGGCGCTTTCGCCTCGAGTCGAGAGCTTCGTTGGTTCGCGCGGCGGGCCACGCGAAAGGAAAATAGTAGCACTGGCAGTGGGGGCGATGCAGCGCTTCGGAAGCGAAATCGATGCAGCCGGCGTACCGGGCTCGGGCTCGAGCGTCGAGATGCTCAGCTCGGGGCGGAGACTTCGGGAGCCGTCCGACCCAGCCACCAGTCGAGTCCGAGCGCCGCCGCGCCGAGCGCACCCACGACTGCGACCCGCAGCAGCGCATTCCAGTGGCTGCCGACACGAAGCACCTCGTTCACCGCGACGGCGAGTAGTCCGATCTGCGCAAGCACGCGACACGCCGCACCGAGCGGCACCGGTCCGAGCCCGCCGAGCTCGCGCACCAACATCCACCAGAGCACCGCGTTGGCGGCCAGGGTCGCAACGGTCGTCGCCCACGCGACCCCCGCGAGGCCGAGCGGCCCGACCCACCAGGCATCGAGTGCGGCGTTGGCGACCATCTCCACCCCCACCACGGCCACCAGCTCACGGGTGCGCCCGAGGGCGAAGAAGGCGGCAATGATGAGCGGCGAGAACGCGTTGACGGCGAAGGCCGGGATCAGTCGCGCCAGCACTGCGGCGACCTCCGTGGTGTCGGCTGCCGAGAACGCGCCGCGTTCGAGCCAGATCGCCACCAGGTCGCGGCGTGCCAGCCACATCACCGCCAGGGCCGGCAGCGCGGTGCGCGCCACCAGGCCAGCGGCGCCGCGGACGGTGCGGCGCGCCGCTTCCCGATCCCCCCGGGTCGCCGCCTCGGAGAGATACGTGAGCGCCGGTCCGCTCACGGAGATCGCGAACAGCGCCATGATCGGGAATCGGAAGCGCTCCGCGTACCCGAGCTGCGCCAACGCCTGGGACGGCAGCCGCGACACGAACCAGCGATCCGTCAGCAGGTTCACGTGGCCGGCGGCGCCGAGCGCGAGCAGGCCAGCGACCGGCGCGAGCTCGGCGAGCCACGTGCGCGCGCGGTCGCGGGCTCGAGCGGGTCGCAGCCAGCGACGCACGCTCGGCCAGGCGCTCGCTTGGATCACGGTCGCGATCGCATAGCCACCCACCACACCGAGCGGCAGCGCGTAGATGCCGAGGACCGGCGCCGTCGCCAGCACGGCCACGGCGAGTGACGCGCTGCGCGCCAGCGCCGCGACAGCAGGCAACGTGAAGCGCGCCTGCGCGTGAAGCTCCGCCTGCAAGCACGAGGCGACGGCCGAGAGCGGCAACGCGGGCACCAGCGCCACCAGCAACCGCGCGGCACATCGCACCTCGGCGCTCGCGAGCCCAGGCGCGAGCGCTCGCACCAGCGGCGCCGCCGTCAGAGCCAGCGCCGCCGTGACGACGAGCGCGCCCCCCAGGAACGTGGCGGCGATCACGCACGCCCGCGCGCCGTGGATTGCGTTCGCGACGTCGGTTCGTGCAGCGCGAAGCGGCGGGACGAGCGCCATCAACACGGCGTCGCGCAGGAACCAGTCGGCGAGGAAGAACACCACTGCAGCGGCGACGGTGAACGCGCTCAGCTCGGCCGACGTGCCGAAACGGTGCGCCACCACGGCCTGGCTCACCACCCCCAGCGCCAGACCACCCGCCTGCAGCACCATCACGGGGCGCGCGTCGCGCTCGATGGATTCGCTCATGAATGAGCGCGAACACTTCGACGGCGCCAGCGGCGCACTGCCATGAGCAAGCGGACTCCCCAGCGGCGGTGGCGGGCGCGCCAGCGCACGGTGGCGCCGAGCCACGCCCTGAGCGGCGCGAGCCGCAGGCTCGTGGTGCGGAACGTCCGTCCGTCGAGGAAGCCGCTCAGGTAGTGCGCGTCCTCGAGGAATTGCGAGTCGGCCGTCGTGAATCCCGGGAAGTTGTTGCGGTCGTAGCGGACGCGGGTCCACGACTCGAGATCGCTGGGCGCCTCGAATCCCATGGCGGTGCAGGTCTCGAATAGCGGCGTCCCGGGAAATGGCGAGTAGAGCGACAGCGGCAGGATGCGCGCCTTGGGGTTCTCGCGAACCAGCCGCTCCATGAGTGCCAGGGTGTCGTGCACCTGCTCGACGCGCTCGAAGGGGAGGCCGGCCATGAAGCTGTACGCGGGCACGACCTCGGTGGGCGCGAGGCGGCGGTTCGCCTCCAGCACGTCCGCGACGGTGTGGTCTTTCTCCATGCGGTCGAGCACTTCGTCGTTGCCGGACTCGACGCCCACGAACATCTGACGGAAGCCGGCGGCGCCGATGGCGGTGAGATCGTCGTCGCTGAAACGCAGCACTTCCCCGACGCGACAGTTCGCATTGTGGAAGCGGAACGGCACCGCCGAGGAACGGATTTCCGCGGTGAAATCCCGCACCCGCTGGATGTCGATGAAGAACTCGTCGTCGAGGAGGAAGATGTCGCGAGCGCCGAAGCGCGCGTGAATTTCCTCGAACGCGGCGCGCGCGCGCGGCGCCGACATCGCCCGCCAGCGGCGACGATCGAAGACGCGGTTGTAGCAGTACGTACACCGATACGGGCACCCACGGCTGGTGACGAAAGGGAGGCTGCGCGCGGGCGATCCGAAGAGCGTCGAGCGGTAACGGGTGAGGTCGACGGCGTCGTATTGCGGGATCGCCATCTCGTCGAGCGGCGTCCGCGGCGGCTCGGGCGCGACCTGCGGCACGCGCGCGTCGTCGAGCACGCCCACGCCTGGAACGCCGGCGAGCGGCGCACCGTCGCGCAGCGCGCACGCCAGCGCGACCAGCGAACGGTCCCCTTCGCCCGCCACGATCGCGTCGACCAATGGGTGCGCGAGCGTCGAGTCGGGGACCAGCGAGGGATGCACGCCGCCCCACACCACGGGCACGCCGGGATCGTTGTCGCGGGTCACGCGCGCCGCCTCGAGCCCACCCAGGATTTGCGGACCGGTCATCGAGGAGATTCCCACGGCCAGCACGCGCCCCGTGCGAAGACGGCTGGCGAGTGTCTCGCGCCAAGACCGATCCTGCCGCACGTCGAGCACGGTGGCTCGGAAGCCCTCGTGCAGCAGCGGCGGAACCAACGTCAGCAGCGAGAGCGGCGGCAACACCACCCGAGGGTCTTCCCAGCCCGTGGGCGGATAGACGAGGACGATCTCGTCACGATCGCGGCGCGGTGTGGTCTGCGGCATGGTGGCGAGGGGCGGCGGCTGCGTGGTGCGTTGGCGCCGCGCGCTGCGCGCGCCAATTGTACCGTGCGCGCCGATCGCCACCGTCGCGTGCGGCGATCCGAGTCGACGTCCCGCGACTTTCGGGCACTCTGCGCTGGCCGCAGAGCGCGGAATCTGCGGAGTCCGATCCGAGATCGCGTTCTCCTCTAGGAAGGCCTCTCATCCGACCCGCGGCTGAGCAGGTCAAACCGCATCTCACGACGGTACGTCCGCGAAAAATTCTTGACACCCAAGATGTGGGGGGCTAGAAGACGTTCATCACCAAGATCCTGATGCGGATGTTTTCGAATACCCGAGGAACCGGAAAGCGCAACCGACCGCTCTAAAACAGCGCATCAGGACAGACAATCCCAAGGAGGATCGACGATGCCGGCAAAGAAAGTCGCAAAGAAGGGTGCCGCGAAGGCTGCCCCCAAGAAGGCTGCTGCGAAGAAGGCTCCCGCGAAGAAGGCCAAGAAGAAGTAAGGAACCGTTCCCGCTGTGCGAACTGACAGTGCGTTCGACGTACGTATCCACTCGTAGGTGCAACTGAAGCGTTTCCTTCCCTCGGGTCACGTAAGCGAGCAGATGGCCGGGCCACCGCAAGGCGGTTGCCCGGCCTCGCTTTTTCGAGCAACGATCGATCGCGATGGGTGCGCGACCGCCGTCCCGCAGTCGGACCGACCCGGACGCCACGGTCGCGACGAGCCCCCGCAGTTGGCGGGCTCACGACGCCCTGGCAGCCGCCTTGGTGGCGGAAGGACACTTGCCTGAGGCGGAGGCTGAGTACCGCGAGGTGATGCGGATCAACCCGCGCGTCTCCGATGCGCCACGAAGCCTGGCGGGTCTGCTCATTCGTCGCGGCGAGCTGGCCGCCGCCGTCCGCGTCCTGAAGCCGGCCGCAGCGGCTCACCGCGATGGAGCGACCTGGCTCGCATTGGCGCAGGCGCAGCTCCTGCGCGGGGCCGACGCCGAGGCACTCGTCGCGTTGGCGCGGACCGAGGAGCTCTCTGGCAACGTGCCGTCGGTGCGCATCGGCCGAGCGGCGATCGCACTTCGACGTGGTGATCCCGCAGATGCACTGCACGTGCTCGATGGGCTCTTGGCCGCACGCCCCGACCGTGCCGACGACGTGCTTCCGATCTGGATACCGGCGCTGATCGAGAGCGGGCGCGAGGCGCAAGCGAAGGACGCGGTCTGTGCCTGGCAGCCGCTGACCGAGGTTGCCCGACTCGACCGCGCCCGTTGGCTCGGCCGGCTGGCACTGGGTGACGCAGCGGATGCGCGCGACGCAGCCGCTTCTGGCGTCACCACGCCGTGCGCATCCACGCCGCGCATCGACCCGAACGCCAGGCCGGCTTCGTGAGTCGCCCGCGCCTCGTGCTGATGGCGAAGGAGCCGCAGCCGGGCGCCGTGAAGACGCGTCTGGCAACCGCTCTCGGCTTCGAGGGTGCCGCGCAACTCTATCGGGCGTTTCTCGAGGATCTCTGCGAGCGCGTGATCACGCTCGACGGCGTCGAGCACGTGCTGGCGACGTGGCCACCGTGTGTCGACGCCGCCTGGCTCGATCCGTACCGGGGGCGGTTCCTGTGCGTGGCGCAACGCGGCACCGGCCTGGGGGAACGCATGCGCGCCGCCGTCGACGATGGGCTCGCCGCCGGTGCGACGAGTGTGCTGTTGCTCGGCACGGATCTACCCACGCTGCCTCTCGAGAACGTCGCCGACGCGCTCGCGCGGCTTGCGGCCGGAGCGGACGTGGTGATCGGCCCCGACCCGGACGGCGGCTACTACGCGCTCGGCCTCACGCGTCCGGTGCCCGAGATCTTCGACGTACCCCTGAGCACGGCCCACGTGCTCGACGCGACGCTCGCGCGTGTTCACGCGCTCGGCTTGCGGACCGAGCTCTTACCGCGTTGGGCGGACGTCGACGTGCCCGCAGATCTGGTGCGGCTTCGCCGCGAGCTTGCCGATCCACGCATCGCAGCCCGTGCGCCGCGCACCGCGCAGATCCTGGCCCGTTTCGCCGAGCGCGGCACGTGACGAACGCGCGCGTTCCGCCTTGCATCGACGTGGGTCGCGTATCATGATCGCGGCCCGCGCAGCGAGAGCGGTTTCCTCGTCGCCGGCTTCGGGCCTCGGTCGCGAGCGCCGCACGCGGCGCGTTGAGGAGAGACGCGATGACCAGGAAGCCAGCGATCGTGTGTGCGCTCGCCACCCTGCTCGCCACCGGCGCGGTCGTGGTGCCCGCCTCGGCGGATACCTACGCATGGACCGACGAGTCGGGAGCCAAGCACGTCACGGATCGGCTCTCGGCCGTGCCCGAGGCCTACCGCGAGCGGGTGGTGCGCATCGGCGGTGCACCGAGCGCCGCACCAGCCCCCAGCGCCGGCGCTGCGGATCGAAGCGCACCGGCAGCCAGCGCGCCTTCCGCGGGAGCGCGAGGTAGTGCCGGCGGCAGCTCGGACGAGATCTTCCGCTTCGGCGCCGATCCGGTGGCGCGTAGCGCCGAGCCCGCCCCGCCTGCGGACGGCGCATCCGACGCGCAAGAAGTCCCCAAGGACAACGAAGGCCACGATCGTCAGTGGTGGCAGCAGCAGATGGCGGCGGCGCTCAATCGCCAGACGGCCGCCGCGGGCACATTGCAGCGGCTCGACGCCGGAAACGTGGTTCTCACGTACGGGCGTCCCGCCGAACGCACCAAGCATCGCGACGAGTTGGCAAAAGCCCGCAAGGAGGCCGAGGACGCCGACAAGGCGGTCCAGGCGCTCAAGAAGCGGGCGCGGACCGCGGAGGCCGACCCGTCGTGGCTGGTGTTGCCGGGAATGGAAACGACCGAGGAGAAGAAGAAACCGTGACCTTGCTCGAGAAGATTCAGCGCAACGAGGCGCACGTCGGAGTGATCGGGCTGGGCTACGTCGGTTTGCCGCTCGCCGTCGAGTTCGCGCAGGCCGGGTTCGCGGTCACCGGGTTCGACATCGACGCGGGACGGGTCAGCCAGGTCGGCGCGGGCTCGAGCTACATCTCGGACATTCCCGACGAACGACTCAGGCCGCTGGTGGAGAGCGGCA
>CAYUSL010000024.1:13610-28725 GCA_964447125.1 uncultured bacterium
CCGGAGCGTGTGGATCCCGGCAATCCGCGCTTCCACACCCGCAACACGCCCAAGATCATCGGTGGCGTCACTCCGAGCTGCGGTGCCGTCGCCAAGGCGCTCTACGAGAAGGCGGTGGAGCGGGTGGTGCTGGTGTCGTCCACCCAGACTGCGGAGATGGTCAAGCTTCTCGAGAACACCTTCCGCGCAGTCAACATCGGGCTGGTGAACGAGATCGCCATCATGTGCGATCGGCTCAAGCTCGACGTCTGGGAAGTGATCGACGCCGCGGCCACCAAGCCGTTCGGTTTCCACGCTTTTTATCCGGGACCGGGCTTGGGCGGGCACTGCATCCCGATCGATCCGCACTATCTCTCGTGGAAGCTCAAGCTGCTCAACTACAACGCGCGTTTCATCGAGCTGGCGGGCGAGATCAACGCGGCCATGCCGCGGTACGTGGTCAATCGGCTGATCCACGCCCTCAACTCCCGACGCAAATGCTTGAACGGCGCGCAGGTGCTGGTGGTCGGTGTCGCGTACAAAAAGAACGTTTCCGACGTGCGTGAATCACCGGCGCTCGACATCCTGGAGCTCCTGCGCGAGGGCGGCGCCGAGATCAGCTACCACGACCCGTACGTCCCCGAGCTCACCCACGGCCCGCTGGATCTCGCGAGCGTTCCGCTCGACGCGGAGCGCCTTCGGACCGCGGACGCCGTGGTCATCGTGACCGACCACCAGAGCATCGACTGGAACGGTGTCGCGCGCACGGCGTCGCTGGTCCTCGACACGCGGAACGCGGTGAGCGAGCGCCGCGACAACGTGTTCAAGCTCTGAGCCGGCGTCGCGCTACGGCCGACCATGCGACGCGCGCTACTCACGCTCGGGTTGCTGCTGGCCGCGGGCTGCGGCGTGGTCGACGTCGGTGACAGCCGCGAGGCCGAGTACTACGCCCGAATCCAGATCCTCGAGACACAGGTCGAGGATCTGCAGAAATCGCTCGACGGCGCCCAATCGCGGGTGAAGGACCTGGAAGGCGACGAGCGCGCCCGTTTCATCGACACCTATCTGCTGGGGCAGAGCTCCACCCCCGACGCCGCGCTAGCCGCGTGGGAGTCGTTCCTGACGGATTTCCCCGAGAGCCCGCTCGGGCCGGCCGCCCGCGAGCTTCGCGATCGCAGCCGTGCGCGGGTGCTGGAACGCAACGTGGTCGAGAACGAGGAATTCCGCGTCCTCGTCGACAAGCTCAAGACGGCCGATCCCGCCCAGCGCAAGCTCTTGATCGAGGATTTTCTGGTGCGCTTCCCGGACACCTCGCGGAAGGCCGACCTCGACAAGCGTCTGGAAGCGCTGCGCCAGATCGACGCCTTGAAGCGTGAGTACCTCGGGGAGGCCCCCGCTGGCGGTGCAGCGACGGCACCCGCCGCGACTCCCACGAGCCCCACGGAGGAGACGCCGGGGCGGGCGCGTGTCGACGTTCCCGTGTCGGGGCGGTGAGCCCGCCGCACGTGACGGCGGTGCCGAGCCCATCGCTCGGATGATCCATGCGTGACGCCGTTCCCTCGCCGTTCACTCGCGATCTCACAGCCGAGCTCGCGCGCTTTCGCGTGGTGCTCGTCGAGCCCAAGTACGCCGGCAATCTCGGCCTGGTGGCGCGGGCCATGGCGAGCGCCGGCTTCTCGGATCTGAGGCTCGTGCGGCCGCGGGCACCGATCGACCTGGAAGCCCGCACTTTCGCCATGGCAGGGCGGCCCATCCTCGACGCGTGCACCAGCCACGACGACCTCGCTTCGGCGCTCGACGGCTGCGATCTCGCTGTCGCGGTGAGCCGCTTCGGCGGTCGGCACCGGCCGAATCCGCTCACGCCGGCGTCCACCGCGCGCGTGCTGCTCGAGCTTCTGCCCGCGGTACGCGCAGCGCTCGTGTTCGGCTCGGAAGACCAGGGCTTGAGCCGCGACGAATGCGCCGGTGCGTGGGCGTATCTCTCGATTCCCACCGGTGGCAGCCCGTCGCTCAACCTGGCGCTCGCGGTGGCGGTGGTGCTGCACGCGTTCGCCGCCGAAAGGGTCGCGCGTGTGCCCGAAGGGCCCGAGCGCACGGACGAGCGCGCCCATCTCACGAGCCGCGTGCTCGGGTTACTGGAACGCGTGGGTTTCGTCGGCGCCGACGATCCTGGCCGCATGCTCCCGAAGCTGCTCGCGACGCTGGCCCGGCTCGAGCTCGATCCTCGCGAGGTGCGCATCCTCCATGGCCTGGTGGGCCAGATCGAATCGCATCTGGCGGCGAGCACTACCGAGGGCGCACCGTGAAGATCCTCGTCGGTGCGGTGCAGGCGCCCTTCACTCGCGGCGGCGCGGAAGCGCTCGTGGAAGGCCTCGAGCGCAGGCTCGCCGCTCGCGGCCATCGCACCGACGTGCTGCGCATCCCGCTGCGCATGCTGCCGCGCCCCGAGATCGTGAAGATGTGCCTTTTGTGGCGGCTGCTCGACGTGGAGGAGAGCTACGGCGAGTCGGTCGACCTCTTCGTTCCCACCAAATTCCCGTCCTACTTGGTGCGTCACTCGCGCAAGGTGGTGTGGCTCTTCCATCAGATGCGTGAGGTGTACGAGCTCTACGGCACGCGGCTCTCCGCCTGGGAGGGCACGGGGATGGACGACGTGGTGCGCGACGCGATCCATCGCCTGGATCTCGTGGGCTTCGGCGAAGCGCGCCGGATCTTCACGATCTCGCAGACCGTCGCCGATCGCCTGAAGAAGACCACGGGCTTCGACGGCCATTGCCTCCATCACCCGCCGCCCCTCGCCGGCCGCACGCGCCGCGGGGAGGCCGAGGATTTCGTGTTCACCGTCAGCAGGCTCGATCGCACCAAGCGCATCGAGCTGCTGGTGGAGGCGATGGCCCACGTGCGCCCACCGCTGCGCGCGATCATCGCCGGCGATGGTCCCGAGCGTGGTGCGCTCGAGCGCCGCGCCGCGGAGCTCGGGCTCGGGGAGCGCGTGGTGTTCGCAGGTCGCATCGACGACGAGACCATCGTCGATCTCTACGCGCGCTCGCTGGCGGTCTACTTCGCGCCCTTCGACGAAGACTACGGCTACGTGACGCTGGAAGCGTTCCTGTCGGGCAAGCCCGTCGTCACTGCACCGGATTCGGGCGGCGTGCTCGAGTTCGTCACGGACGGGGTCTCGGGCAAGGTGGTACCCGCCGAGCCGCGTCGCTTTGCCGAGGCGATCGAGGCGCTGGCCGCCGATCGCCGGGGAGCGCAGGCCCTGGGCGACGAGGGCTTCGCCCGTGTCGCGTCCATCTCGTGGGACGGTGTGCTGGACGCGCTCACGTCGGCGTGAGCCGAGCACCGAGGCTGCCGACCATGCGCGTGGCGCTCTTCGCACCGGTCGATCACGGCGACCGACCCGAAGGCCGCGATGCGCTCGCCTTCGCCCGCGAGCTCGCTCGTCACGTCGAGCTCACGGTGTTCGTGCGCGTCGATCCCACGCGGCCCATGCCGCCGCCGGCGGGGCTTCGTGTCGAGAGCCAGCAGGCCTTCGAGCGCGCCCATCTCGCAGGGGCGTTCGATCACACGCTCTACTTCCTCGCGAACGACGCCTACGTGTGCGAGTTCGTGGGGCGACGCCTCGACGCCGAGCGCATGAATCGCCCCGGCGCGATCGTGCTGCTGCGCGACGCGACGATGCAGCATTACTTCCAGACCGTGACGATCTATCTCGGCGACGCGCGCAATTACCAAGACGGGATGGCGCAGGCGCACGGCGCGCTCGGGGAGCTCGCGGCCCCCGTGGTCCTGGCGGGTGGCGGCCACGACGCGCTCTTCCGCGAGCTCGACATGCTGCGCTTCTTCGTGGAGGCGGCCGCTGCGGTGGTGGTGCCGACCCAGGCGCTCGCGCGCCGCGTGCGTAGTCTCGAAGGCCAGCTCACGCCGCTCGTGGGGTGCGTGCCGCGCGGCGTCGCTCCCGCGAACGCAAGCCGCGCGCTGCGCGAGCGCAGCTTGGAAGGCGCCGGAATCGCTGCGCCGGATGCGGACGCTCGCGTGTATCTGGTGCGCGTGGGCGCCTCGCCGTGCGAGCGCGACGAGGCTCTCGCTACCGCCGCAGCGCTGCGTCGCACCGATCCAGCAGCGGCGATCGTGCTACAAGGCGGCGAGAGCGTCGCAAGCACGGACGATCCGCGGATGGGCTGGATCACGGGATCGCCGCCGGACGAGGGCGATCTGCCGGCGTGGAATGGGGTCATCGACTTGCGCGATCCCATCCTCGGGCGTGGCGCGATCGAGGTGCTGCGCTGGCTCTCGGCGGGCGTACCCGTGGTGGTCGCGGACTTCCCAGCTTTCGACGATGTTCCAGTCGATGCGTTGGCGCGTGTGCCCACCCTCGGCGGCGCGGACGCTGCGGCCCGCACGCTGGCGGATCCGGCGCGCAGAGCGTCGCTCGCGGAACGTGGCCGGGAGCATGTTCGCACCCACGCCACGCACGCCGCCGAGGTCGCCGGATTGCTGCGCTTCCTGCGTACCCACGCGTCGGAGCTGGTGGAGCGCACGGTCATCCTCGGCAACGTGCGCGAACGGGTGCTGGCGGCGCGCCGCCGTGCGATCGCCGCGCGAATCCGCGACGCCGTGTTCTTGGGTGTGCCCGTCGACCTTCCAGGCGGACTGGGCGGCCGCTTCGTCGCCGAGGTCGAAGAAGCGCTCAAGAGCTTCGGGATCGATCCGGGGCCTCTGCGTCCTGACGAGTCTCGATGCGAATGAGCGTCGCCCAGCCCACCAAGGCAAAGCACGCGCCGAAGGCGAGCGTCGCGAGGCTGACGATCCAGGCGCTGGCGACCGACGTGGAGCGGGCGATGCCGAGTGCGATGAACGCCAGCGTCCAGGCGCCTTCCAGCGTGCCGAAGCTACCGATCAGCGTCACCGGCAGGCTCGAGGCGAGGTTGGCGACGCTGGCACCCAGGATCACGGTGCTGAGCGTGATCTCGACTCCCACGCCGCGCAGCACCCACCAGTAGCAGAGGTAGATCGAGATCCAGGCCCCCAGCGAAGCGACGACGAGCCGCACCCGCACTCGGGGCGGCGTGGTCGCCGTCGCCACGGAGAGCTCGGCGAGATGGTCCAAGAAGCTCGCGACCCGGCCACTTCGTGCACGCTCGGGCGCGAACCGCCGCACCAGCGCGATCCCCACCCGCATGAGCGGACCGATCGCCAGATAGCCCGCACCACAGAGCACCAGTGCCGTGATCGCGATGGCGATCGCGTCTCGGCGATCGAGTCCGATGTCGCCTACGTGGTTCACGACGGCCAGCGCGAAGATCCCCGCCACCGCCACCAGATCGAGGATCCGGATCTGCACCAGCCCGAGCATGCTGCCGGTGAACGACCCACCGCCCAGCCGCCGCACCAGGTAGCCGTAGGCCAGCTCACCGCCACGCGCGGGCAGCACGCGGTTCAGGAAGCCGTGGAGCGAGGTCACGGCGAAGAGCCGCGAAAGCGTCAGCGCCGCGCCAGTGGCGCGGTAGCGGATGGCGCGACACACGAGCACCAGCGAGTAGGCGAGGGCGGCGGCCGCGAGTGGGGCTGCGCGCCGGTTGCGCCACAGCTCGCGCAGATCGTCGAGATCGGCGGCGTGCGCCATCCACGCGAACACCGCGGCCGTCACGGCCACCCCGAGCCAGAAACGCCGCGCCGGCAGTCGCGCCCGGATCTCCTCGATGAAGGACATGCCGGCGAAAATAACGCGCGATGCGGCGCTCGCCTGCGACCCCATCGCCATCTGCGCCCGCCTCGCCGTCGGGCGGAAGCGCGCAGCGCCTCGGGATTCGGAGCGTGACGGCATGAGCGCACGATGGGTCGGCGAGGTGGCGTCGTCGCCGTCGTCGTGCGTGTCCAGCGCGCTGGAAGCAGGCGCGCGAATCGCGGTTGCAGACCTGCTCTTGGTGCAGTGGACGAGTTACGCGGTCGCGCCGGCGGCACTCGCGAACGCCGGTCTCCTCGACGTCCTCGTACTGCTCGCGATCGCAGCGCTTTCGGGGGGCGTCGCGGCGGCGGTGACCTCTGGGCTCGGCGTGTTGCGGCGGGAGCGTGCCCAGGTTGCTGCCGTCGTGCTGGCCGGGGCGCTGCCAGGTGTCGTCTACGGATTCGCGCGAGCCCGAGCGCTCAGGCTCGGCATCGGTGAGCCCCGTGTTGCGATCGCCTGTGTGGCGCTCGGAGCGTGCGCCGTGGCTCTCGCGGCCCTGCTCCGGAGCGCACGGGGTGCAGGGCCACGCAGTCGTGGCGCCGACCTCGGCCAGAATTTGCTGGTCGGAGCGTTGAGCTTCATCCCCGTGCTCGCGAGCGTGGGCGCCGCCAGGGGGCCGCGCGTGGGTCCGTTGCCGCTTGCGTTCGTCGGCCTGCTCGTCACGTGGATCGCTGTCGGTGGTCTCGCATCTCGCGGGGCCGCTCGCGGTCGTGGAGCATGGCGCCGCTTGGCCGCGCTACTCGCATTGGGCGCGGCGACGAGCGTTGCCAGCTATCCGCTGGCACCGGGCTTCGCCAGTCCGTCGCGGCGAGCAGAGCCGACGGGTGCGCGGGCCGTTCTGCCCGAGGACGCCAGTGCAGCCGTCGTTTCGACTCCGGGTCTCGCCGATTCGCCCGACGTGATCCTGGTGGTGCTCGACACGGTCTCCGCTCGCGAACTCTCGCTCTTCGGCCACCCGGCGCCCACCAGCCCTGCGCTCGAGCGCTTCGCCGAGCACGCCGACACGTACGAAGCCGCGTATTCGAACGCGAGCTGGACGCTGCCAGCGCACGCGAGCCTGCTCACGGGGCTATTACCGTCGGGCCACGGCGCGCAGAGCGCCGTCGCCCGCGTGGCGAAAGGTGAGGGCGGCGCTGAACGGGTGGAGCTGGTTCAGCGCCCGCTCGACGCGAGCGTCACGACTCTCGCCGAACGTCTCGCTGAAGCCGGCTGGCATACGGGTGCGGTGGTCGCGAATCACGGCTGGTTTTCGGAGCACTACGGTCTTGCTCAGGGCTTCGCGGAGATCGACCGCCGGGCGCAGAACGTGCTCGCGCTCGAACCGTTTGGTGTTGCGATGGTCCGGCGCGCCGGCGGCCGGCGCTGGCTGCGCGCCTACGAGCTGGCGGCGAGCTCGTCGTTTCCCGTGCGCGCGATCCTGGAGCGCGCCGACGAATGGCTGACGCGCACGCCGCGGCCGCGCTTCCTGCTGGTGAACCTGATGGACGCCCATGGGCCCTACACCGCGGCGTACCGGGCCCTCGCCGATCCCGAGACCCCGGCCGAGCTCATCCAGGCGTTCAGCGACGACGCGCTCACGCCGCAAGCGCGCTACCGATTGGCCATCCACCACCTCGATCGGGTGCTCGGTGCCTGGCTCGATTCACTCGCGCCCCGCGGCATCCGTGAGCACGCGATCGTGGTGATCACCGCCGATCACGGGGAGACCTTCGATCGGCCCGGCCAGAACGGTCACGGGCTCAATCTCTTTCAGACGGCACTGCACGTGCCGCTGGTGATCGCGTGGCCGGGACAGACGGCCGGGCGCCGCGTCGCGACGCCCGTGGCCCTGGTCGACGTGATGCCGACGGTGCTCGAGCGGCTCGGGCTCCCGGCGCCGGGTCCGCTGGATGGAGTCGCGTTCGGGAAGCGTCGTGCTCCGATTCTCGCCGAGAACAGTTTCTCGGGTTTGCGCGGGGCGTATCGTACCGAAGTGGTCGTGCCACGAGCCGCCCTCGACAGGCGTCTCCCGAGCCAATGGGCGGTCCTCGATCCGCCGTGGAAGCTCATCGTGGAGAGCGACGGCGAGCGGCGGCTCTTCGACCTGGCGAGCGACCCCGGCGAACGAAACGACGTGCTCGCTCGCCATCCCGAGCAAGCCTCGCGACTCGAGCGTTGGCTCGCCGATCAGCGGGCGGCGCGCACCACCGGCGCCCGCGACGGAGCCCAGGTGGTCGCGGGTTCGCGGCTTTCACCGAGCGAGCCCGAAGCTTCGGCGAGCGGCGTCGCCGTCCCCGACGAGGCCACCCGCGAGCGCCTCAAGAACCTCGGCTACACCGAGTGATGACGAACACGGCGATCCCACGCATTCCGGCGGCAAGTCGCGACGCCCATCGCTCGCTACGCTGTGCTATGTGGAGGCGTTCCGCCTCACCTTCGGCAGCGCTTCCGCCGTGATGAATCTGCACACCGCGTTCGCACCTCTCGACCCCGCTCGCCCCGCGCCGCGCTTTCCGTGGCGCGAGGTGGCGGTGGGGCTGGCGCTGATTCTCCTCAGCCTGCCGCTCGTGACCACACGGATCTACGCCAGCGACGAGGTCGCCTACCTGAGCTACTTGCGCTCGCTGCTCAAGGACGGCGACCTCGACTTCCTGAACGAGTACCAGCACTACGCGCCCCGCGACCCGGTGAAGCACGCGGAATGGGCCGCCTGGCTCGAGACCACCCGGACGCCCACCGGGCTGTGGCGGAACGTGAATCCGGCGGGCTCGTCGCTGTTGTGGGCGCCGGCGTATCTGGCCGTCGACGGTTGGCTGGCGCTGACCGGTAGCGAGGCGCGCAGTGGGTACGAGCACCCGTACGTGCGCGCCGTCTGCTACTCGTCGGTGGCGTACGCGACCGTCGGGCTGATGATCCTCTATGGGTGGATGCGTCGCCAGGCTCGGCGGTTCACCTCGACGCTGGTGGCAGCGTCGCTCTGGCTCGGCACCAACCTCTTCTTCTACGTGTACGTGACGCCGCCCATGTCCCACGCCAACTCGTTCTTCCTGTCGACGGCGGTGGTGGTGCTGTGGGAGCGAACGCGGCAACGACGCTCGCTCGGCCAATGGATCGGGCTGGGCGCGCTCGCGGCGCTCACGGCGATGGTGCGCGAGCAGGATGCGCTGCTGATGCTCTTGCCCGGAATCGACACCGTGCTCGCGTTCGTGGCGGCGCTACGCGCGGGTGACCGGCGCGCGGCCCTCAGGAGCGTGGGGCTCGGCCTCGCCGCGCTCGCGACCTTCGCTGTGGTGTTTTCGCCGCAGATCGCGTGCTACCGAATCCTCGACGGCACGTTCGGCCCTCACCAGGAGGCCACCCGCAAGCTCGAGTGGACCTCGCCGGCGATCTTCGGCCTGCTCTTTTCCGGTTGGCACGGCTTCTTCTCGTGGTCGCCGCTCGCGTTTCCCGGGCTCGTGGGTCTGGTTTGGCTCGCGCGCCGTGATCCGCGCGTGGCGCTGCCGTTGCTCGCTTATTTCGCGCTGCAGGTGTGGACGAGCTCTGCATATGCGAGCTGGGAAGCGGGAGCCAGCTTCGGCGCGCGGCGGCTCATCGCCACGTTGCCGGTGCTGGCCGTCGGTTGGGTCTTCCTGGCCGAACGCCTGGTGGAAGCGAGGCGCTGGGCGAAGCCGGCGCTGCTCGCGGCATTCGCGCTCGGCACACTTTGGAACGTCGAGCTCATCGTCCAGTACGCGACCGGCATGATCTCCCGAGCCGATCCGGTGCCGCTCGCGACCATCGCCCGCAATCAGGTCGTGGAAGTTCCACCCAAGCTGATCGGCCTGCTGAGCGATTACCTCACCAACCGCGCGCGGTTCTATTCGCCGAACTCACCGCCGTGAGCGGGACTCGCGGCTGATCCTCGCGTCCTCGATGTCGGGCCTCACTCCCTTCGATCCGCCGAGCCCCGTTGCCTGGGCCGCGGGCGCGCTGGTGCTCGCGGTGCTCGCGCTCGCGCCCGGCTGGGCGCTGGATCGACTGCTGGGGCGCGACGATCGCCCACCGTTCTTGGCGGCGTGGCTCCATCGCGTGGGGCTCTCGGTGGCGTGGGTGTCGTGGAGTGGGCTCGGGCTCGCGCAGCTCGGGCTCTTCGACGTGCGCGCGCTCGCTGCGTTGGCGCTGGTCCCGGCGCTGGCGGCGCTGGTGCGGCGGCGCAAGCTGGAGCCAGCGGCGTCGGCACCGCCTGGCGTTAGCGACCTCGTGTTGGTGGTGCTCCTCGGCGCCGTCGGCGTGACCATGCTGTGGCCGCCCTTCGAGGACGTGCTGGGCGGGCGCGACAACGGTGTGTACGTGGTGTCGGGGGCCAGGCTCGCGCGCCACGGCGAGATCCGCTTCGTCGATCCGCTGGTGCGTGATCTGCCCGCGGAGCATCGCGATCTCTTCTTCCACCCGGGGCGGCCCGGACGTCGGGGCGTGCCACCCCGGCTGGCGGGCTTTTACCTGGAGGACGGCGAGCGCGGTCGCGTGGCGCCACAGTTCATGCCCGTGCCGTCGCTCTGGATCGCGATCGTCACCGCGCTCTTGGGCATCGGCCCGGCGCTCGGCGTCACGCTCGCGTTCGCGCTCGTGGCGCTGGCGTGGATCCATCGCACAGGCGAGGAGATCGACGGACCGTGGGTGGGCGCGGGCGCTGCGGCCGTGGTGGGGTTCTGTGTACTGGAGGCGTGGTTCGGTCGCAGCCACCTCTCCGAGATTCCCGATCAAGCGCTGAGCTTCGCCGCGCTCGCGAGCGCCATGGCGTTCGGGCGCGGTGGCGGCCGCGCTTACGCGGTGGCGACGGCGGCATCGCTCACGCTGACACTGGTGACGCGGATCGATGCGCTCTTGGTGGCGCTGCCGCTGGCTGTGGCGCTGGGCGTGAGCGCGCTGATTCGGCCCGGGCGGCGCGGGGAAGGGTGGCTCGCAGCGACGGCGCTGACACTCGGGATGTGGTGCATCACCACCTGGGCGACGACTGCGCACGCCTACGTCGTCGAGGTCTTCGGCAAGAACCTGCCGGATCAGCCGCGCCATTGGGGGCTCGGGCCACGGCTGGCGATCGTCGGCGCGCTGGCGCTGGGCGTGGGGCTCGTTGCGTTCCGCCGCTGGGTGGGGCCGAAGCTGGAACGCGCCTTGCGCGCTGCTGCGGCGCTCGGCCCGGTGTGGGCCGTGGCGCTGGTGTGGCTCGCCCTCTACGCGTGGCTGGTGCGCGCTGACCTCACGCGCGGCACGCAGGCCCTCGCGATGCGGAAGCTCGCCGACTACCTCGGTGCGCCCGTGCTCGCGGCTGCGATCGCCGGTGCTGCGCTGCTGCTGGCGGCGCCGGCGCGCCCGGGCCGGGCACTCTTTCTGGCAGCGGCGCTCCCCATCACGCTGCTCTACGTACAGCACAGCCGAAATCGGATCGATCAGTTCTGGGAGATGCGGCGTTTCATCTCGGTACCGGTGCCGGCGCTGGCACTGGCGGCGAGCTTCGCGTGGGTTGCGTTGGTGCGCGGGCTGGCGGTCCGCGGGCGTGGCGTGGGTGTGGTCGGCGCCTCGTTGGCGATCGCCGGAGCGGGGATCAGCCTGGCCGGGCTCTGGCGCGGCGCGGCGGTGGTGCGCGGGCACACCGAGGATCGCGGTGCGCTCTCCGCACTGCGTGACGCCTGCGAGGCCGTACCACCCGATGCGCTGGTGGTCGCCGACAGCCGCTACGAGTCGCCGACGGCGTATCTCACGGCACCGCTCGCGTATCTCTGCGATCGCGACGTCCTCGAGCTTCTGCCCGGCGAGAAGCCGGCGAACCGAATCGCGACCGCGCTCGAATCGCTGGCGGCGACGCGGTCCGTGTATCTCGCGACCGTCGGCGAGAGCCCGGTCTTCACCGATCGGCTGACGCCGACCTGGCAGCGCTCGATCGACTACCGCGGACCGTGGATGGTCTCGACGCTCTGGTGGCCCCCCGACACCGTGGACGAGCGCGCGTTCGCGGTGGATCTCTTCCGCATCGATCCCGGCGCGCCACGTGCGCTCACGGCGCTCGAGATGGATCCTGCCGAGTCCGCGTGGTTCGACGGCTTTCACGCTCCCGAGGTGCAGCCCGAGACGACCATTCGTTATCGGTGGACTCGGGACCATGCCCGCGCCTACCTGCCGGGATACGACACCCGGCATCCGCAACGCATCTACCTGCGCCTCGCCAGCCAGCGGCTACGCGGGGACGCCGACGTACCGGTCCGCATCAGCTTGGCGGGCGACGCGCCCACCCAGGTGAACGTGGGCCACGGCTTTCAGCTCTACGAGATCGCGCCGCGAGCGACCGCGGGACCGCCCGTGCTCGAGATTCGCGCCGACGCGATGGCGGGGCGCGTGAGCGCCGGCGAGGCGGATCGCCGCGACCTCGGCGTGTCGGTGGACTGGATCGCGTGGGACGTGCCCGAGAAGCTCGACATGGCGAATCCCCGCAGCGATCGGGCGTTGGCGGGCTTTTTCCCGCCCGAGGGCGGACGGCGTGGCGAACGGCGTTTCCGCTGGACCAGCGAGAAGGCGTCGATGTACTTGCCGACGTGCCCTCCGGGACCCGTCGAGGTTCGGATCGAGATCGCGGCGGACCGTTCCGACGAGGTCGCCGCGCCGGCGTTGGACGCGCGCGGCACGCCCCGCGAGATCCGGCTTCGGATCGCAGGCGAGACGTTCGGGCCTTACGCCGTGCCGTCGGGCTGGCAGCGGATGTCGGTCGCGATCCCCGCGGGGTTGCGCGTGCCTGGCGACGCCACCGTGCCGCGGATCGACGTGTTGAGCGACGTCGAACGCGTCGGCGGGCCCGGCGCCCGGCGTGTGGGGGTGCGGATCGCTGTGATCGACACTGCGCCGCTCGCTGCGCCGGTTCCCGAGGTCACGGTGCGCTTCCAGCCATCGCCATGAGAGCCACGCCCGCGCTTCGCGCCGTCGCCAGCGGCTCGCGATCGGGACATGCTCGCCACCCGCGACGCAGCCCGCTGGGATTCGCTAGCCTTCGCGACGCTGGCGGCGCGCTCGCTTTCCACGAGCGCCCGGCTCCCCAGCCCCGAGAAGCCCGAGGATGAACTGGCTCCCGCGATGAAGCTGATCGTCCAGATCCCTTGCCTCAACGAGGCGACGACCTTGGCGTCGGTCGTGCACACGATTCCACGCGAGATCCCCGGAGTCGATCAGGTCGAAGTGCTGGTCATCGACGACGGCTCGACCGATGGCACTGCCGAAGTCGCTCGCTCCCTGGGTGTCGATCACGTGTTGCGTTTCCGCCGCAATCGCGGCTTGGCGCGCGCGTTTCTGGCAGGGCTCGATGCGTGCCTCAAGCTCGGTGCGGACGTGATCGTGCACACCGACGGCGACAACCAGTACCCGAGCACCGAGATCCCGCGCCTCATTCAGCCGATCCTCGACGGCCGCGCGGATTTCGTGGTGGGCGAGCGCGACATCACCAACATCGAGCATTTCTCGCCCACCAAGAAATCGCTGCAACGGCTCGGTTCGTGGGTGGTGCGGCGCTTCTCGGGCACCGAGATCCCCGATACCACCAGCGGCTTCCGGGCGCTGAGCCGCGAGGCGGCGCTTCAGCTCAACGTGGTGAGCGAGTTCAGCTACACGCTCGAGACCATCATCCAGGCGGGGCGGCAGCGGATCGCCATCGATCACGTGCCGATCCGCACCAACCCCAAGACCCGCGACTCGCGCCTCATCTCCACCACCCGCGATTACATCCAGCGCTCCGGATTCACGATCTTGCGCACGTACGCGATGTACGAGCCGCTCAAGGTCTTCTCGACGCTGGGTGGCGTGTTGCTCGCGGGTGGCACGGCGCTGGGTCTCCGGTTCCTCTATTTCTTCGTGTTCGGGTCGGGACGCGGTCACGTGCAGTCGCTGATCCTCGCGGCGGTGCTGCTGCTCCTCGGCTTTCAGGTGGTGCTGATCGGGCTCTTGGCCGACATCATCGGCTCGAACCGGCGATTGCTGGAGACACTGCTGGAGAAGACGCGGCGCATGGAGATCGCGACCGGCGCGAGCGCCAGCCTCGACCCGAATCGGGGCACTGCAACGGGCACCGACTACGTCGAGCGTTGAAGCGTGGCGCGCGCGCAGCCGCCGGGCCAATCGCGCATGAACGTGTGGCTGGTCTTCCCGCGCTTCAAGATGCCAACCGGCGCCGAGCGCTTCATTCTCGGGTTGGCGCGCGGGCTGGTCGAACGCGGCCACGCCGCGCACGTCGTCACCCACGAGCTCGACCCCCGCTGCCTGCCGCTGGTGGCCGCCGGTGTCGAGGTGCGTGCAACCGGTGCGCGCTTCGCGTGGACAGGGAATCACTACCTCGACTCGGCGATTCGCTACGTGGCGGGCATGGCGCTCGCTTGGCGCGTCCCTGCTAGCGCCGACGTGGCGATTTTCTTCGCGGCGGCCTCCGTGCCGGCGCTCGCATGCCTCGGGCTGCGCGGCACACCCACGCGCCGGCTCTACTTCTGCTTCGAGCCGCCGCGTTTCGCCTATCGCGATCGCGAGGCCATCCTCGGCCGGCTCGGCCCGGCGCGCCACGTGATCGGCCCGCTCGCCACGCTCTGGCGCTGGATCGATCGGCGCTGGGTAAGAGCCGCGGATCGCGTGCTGGTCTTCGACGCTTTCATCGAAGACGAGGTGCGCACGCTCTATCCCGGTGTCGCGCTGGCGCGCGTCACTCCGTGCGTCGATGTGCCGCCACCCACGTCGACCACGCCGGCAGCGCTCCGTGCGCGGCTCGCGATCGGCGACGCGCCGGTGGTGTTGACGGTGAACTTCCTCCACCCGCGCAAGCGCGTCGATCTGTTTCTCGCGACGATCGCGGCGCTCGCCGAATACGAACCGCGTGCCGTGGGCGTGGTCGTCGGCGAGGGACCCGAGCGCGCGCGCCTGGAAGCCGAGGCGCAGCGTCTGGGAATCGAGGCGCGGGTGCGCTTCGCCGGCTTTGTCCCCGACGACGAGCTCTCGGCGTGGTACCGGATGGCGAGCGTCTATCTGCACACGGCGCACCACGAGTCGTTCGGTCTCACGGTGCTGGAAGCAGGGAGCCTGGGAGTGCCGGTGGTTGCAGTGCGCGAAGGCGGTGTGGTGGAGACGATCGAGGACGGCTTGACCGGAGTGCTGGCGCCCGCCGAGCCCGTGCTGCTGGCCCAGGCTGTGGCGGCCATCCTCGGCGATCCCGCACGCGCAGCGTCGCTCGCGAAAGAAGCCGAGCGCCGCACCGCGCTTCGCTTCAGTCGCGCGCGCATGACCGACGAGCTTCTCGACGCGCTCTCTTCGCAGTGAGCGCGACGTTTCTTCGGGGGGTCTGTTCCAGACCCCCGCCCAGCGCGGCAAAGCCGCGCCCTGGAGTTTGGACAGTTTCGTCCGCCCCGTCGGCCGTCAGCGCACGCTGGA